>NZ_CP064921.1 GCF_018336915.1 Acaryochloris marina S15
TGAAATAGCCAATCAAGCCAAAAGCCGATTTATCGCCAATATGAGCCATGAATTTCGTACCCCTCTCCACGGCATCATGGGCTTCAGTCAACTGCTGTTAAAAGATGATCAAATTACCTTAGATCAGCAATCTAGCCTTAATACCATTCATCGCAGTAGTGAACATTTACTCTCTCTAGTCAACGAAGTCATTACCCTCTCCAAGGTTGAAGCAGGAATGCTCACCTACGAGTCCAAGGATGTGAACCTTCACGACCTTTGTGAGGGAGTGCAAGACTTATTTTCCCTACAAGCTGTTTCCAAGAACATCCAGTTTCAAATTTACCTTGCCCCTGATATTCCTCAATATGTGAGAACTGACGCTCAAAAACTCAGGCAAATTCTCATCAACTTACTAGGAAATGCCCTCAAGTTTACGAAGCAAGGAAGTGTTGATTGCCAAGTGCAATGGCGATCCGCTAGCTCTGAAGCTTCGTCCCACCAATTAAGGTTTACTATCCAAGATACGGGACCAGGAATTCCTGAGCATTTGCTGCCTCAACTGTTTAACTCCTTTACCCAAGATCCATTGACTCGCGATAGCTTTGGAGGCATTGGATTAGGACTAACCCTTTGCCAAAGATTTATCCATCTACTGAAAGGAGACATTTCAATAGATAGTGTTGAAGGCAAAGGTACGACCGTCAGCTTTCATATTCCAGTTGAATTGGGTGAGCCTGTTCTAGAACTCTCTGTGTCCCAAAAGACCGCCGTAGGGCTGGCAGAAAATCAAATCCCCTATCGAATTCTGGTCGTAGAAGATTATTCTGATAACCGCGAGATTTTAGTCATGATGCTGGAAACGGTAGGGTTTGAAGTCAAAGAAGCAGAGAATGGCCAAGAGGCAGTGGACTTCAATCAAACTTGGCATCCTCATTTGATCTGGATGGATTTACAATTGCCTCTGCTCAATGGTCTAGAGGCGACGCGACTGATCAAAGCCCAGACCCAAAACCCACCCGTGATCATTGCCATCACAGCCCAAGCTCTTGAAGCTGATGAAGTGAAAGCGCTCAAAGCAGGGTGTGACGACTATCTACGCAAACCTTACAAAGCTACTCAAGTTTTTGACAAAATGGCTCAGCATTTGGATATTACTTATCGTTATGACACTCCCAGCCCTACTAGACCTGCAACAAATCCTATTCCCCTAACAATAAAGCAGTTAGACTCTATGCCACGCTCTTGGGTACAGCTACTGCACGAGGCTGCGATTAAGTTAGATGAAGATATGCTTGATCAGTTGATGAAAGACATTCCTCATGACCAACCTTCCCTAAAATCTTCATTGGAATATCTCATGACCACCTATCAATATGACGTGATCATGGAGGCGACCCAAGCGATTTTGAGAGAATGAATAATGCTTCAACCTACTGGTAGAGATTTAGTTCATTTGTGCCGTTATCCTGACTCTAGCCGCTCGTTCTTTTTGGAGATATTCACCCTATGCCATCATTGAGTAACGCCCTCTTTTTAGCTCAGGTTGAGCATGATCCGATGCACCGCCTGAATTTCTCACAAGCTCTTACTAAATTCATCTACAATCCAGTCTCAGCAGGACTTACAGAGAACTTAGTAAAATAACACTCTGCATTTTGATTAAGCCTCGGTATTCTTGGCATCTAATGGTTTGGCTTAGTAAATGTAGAAAAATCTAGCATCCGCATTAGAGGCGTCCACCAGCCCGCTCTAGCCAAATTGTTAAAGCGTGCGCTCACAGAGGTCAATGCGAAATTCAACTCCGTGTTGAGTGAACCCTAATCGTTGATATAGATCATGAACATGTGGCCTGGAAATACGACTCGTTGCAATGAGTTTGTAGCAATTTGCCTCTTTAGCTAATTCAATCACTTGTTTAACGAGCTCTGAACCTATTCCATTACCTCGACAGGACTCATCCACGTACACATCTTCCATTAAGCCAAACGGTTGATCGTGTAAATCGTTGCACATCAGATAAATGTAAGCTCTTCCAACCTCAACTCCATTGTCTGTAACAGAGATGCGGATGCCCTTAGCTTCAATGTTTCTTCTTTCAAAATCCAAGTCCTTATCCCTTCCATTTATTTGATCGCCAATTTTAGATAAAATTTGCAGGCTACAACTTAAAACCTGAATATTGTACAAGTCTTGAGTAAAAGGGGCCAAAAAACAGCGAGAATGCAATTACCACAAAGCTTCTAGCGGTTTTATTGTATGACCCCAACTACAACAGAGTGTACTTCAAAGACCTACGACTTTGGCAAGCTCGGCTCTCGCCCCATCCTGGCAGATTTCAACGGTGGCACCCTCACCAGTGATGCAGGTCTACTACTGATCAAGCAGGTAGACGAGCAGTTTCACATTACCCAGCACTTTACGGAATGCTTCATCGACCAACGCAACCCAAACCGCATTCAACACCATCTATGTGACCTTGTAGCCCAACGAGTGTATGGCATCATCCAAGGCTATGAAGACCTCAATGACCATGATGTGTTACGCCACGAGCCGATGTTCAACATTGCGGTGGGACAACTCGAAAAGAGTCATCCTCGCTGTGCACCTCTTGCTGGGAAAAGTACTCTCAATCGTTTGGAGCAAGCCCCTCATGGTGATGCTGAGTCCCTCAACCGACGCTACGTACGGTTTGCCCTCAACCCTGATGCCATGAAGACGTTTTTCGTGGAGCGCTTTGTTCAGCTCACACCCACAAAGCCAGAGCATATCGTGATTGATATAGATGTCACTGACGACATGGCCCATGGTCAGCAGGAACAGGTCTTTTTCAATCCCTACTATCACCATGAGTGCTTTGCTCCGCTGTTGATCTTTTGTGGGACACATTTACTGGCAGCCCAGTTACGTCCTTCCAATGTGGACCCTGCAGCAGGAGCGTTGGAGCAATTGCAATGCATCATCCCTTGTCTACGGTGTCATTGGCCTGAGGTCGAAATTACGGTCCGCGCTGATAGTGCCTATGCACGCAATGACATTATGGACTGGTGCGAAGGGGAAAACGTGGATTATGTGATCGCCATGGCGGCGAATGACCGTTTAGTTCGCATGAGTAAAGATATCGAAGCTAAAGCCAAGGCTGAGTTTGAGCGGTGTCAGACGGTAGAGCCACCGCTGGAAGGGACTCCATGGTATCGCTCTCTCAACTATCAGACCCTTCACTCCTGGAGTAAAAGACGACGGGTGGTTGCTAAGGTCACCTATGACGAAAAAGGCGTGCATCATCGGTTTGTGGTCACCTCTTTTCCGGCATCAGAGGTGATTCCCAGTAAGCTCTACGAAGATGAGTACTGCCCAAGGGCAAATATGGAAAATCGGATCAAAGAACACCAGCTTGAATTGTTCAGTGACCGCACTTCGGCCCATTGGTTTGAGAGCAATCAACTGCGCCTCTGGTGGTCATCTGTGGGATATGTTTTGCTCAATGCCCTGCGCGAACATGGGCTCGCCGATACGCCGCTCAAAGCAGCACAGCTAGGAACCATTCGCCTGAAGCTGCTCAAAGTAGCCGCTCAAATCCGCTTCAGTGTCCGCCGTATTTATGTCGGCATCAACTCACACTGTCCTTGGCAGCAGTGGTTTGAGCACGCCATTCTCAGATTAAAACGATGGCCTGCTCCCACCTAGACGGAAGTGATAGGCAAACCCAGGTAAATAGTGAATTGCAAGGGAATGATAACCCTAGCTTTGCGATGTCCATTTTTGCTAAAAATCGAAGTCTTCTAGTGAATTCCTCCATCACTGGAGCAAGTAAACCTGTGACCGTACCTTTCAATGACAATATTGGAATGGATCAACGGATGGTTGTAGCCAATTCGGCCTTCTGATTACTGCTTGTGAGAAATGCAGGACCGGGGGATGAGACGATATGGGCTGCGAGATACTTAGTGCGATCTCAAATCCGGTAGCTTAGGTCTCGATACCGCATCCGTCGAGAGATCTGGCATCTTGCGCCGATGCCGCCACATAATCCAGCCCGTCATGATCAAAATGCTGGGGGATAGGCCCATACATACATACAGAATACGGGTCGGTAGCCCCCCGAAGAATCCGTAATGGATGGCGGGAAACGTATTGATGATGAAATCGCCTCGAGATCTCCCTGTATACAGCCCCCAAGTGCGAATGAGATCACCACTATATTTATCAAATTCCAGCACACCACAATCATAGGTGTCATAACACTGCACCCAATCGATAATTCCAGTCGGCTCACTACCGATATAGGCATTCGAGAAACGACTGCCCGGTAAAGTGGCTTCAGCCATTTTCACCATCTTGGGTAAATGTTGGCCCAATAACCCGACCGTTATAACGTTAGGAATTGGACGAGAATAAACCGGTACATCAACCCCTTGATCCGTTGGTCCAGGTTGGCTAAAGGTCAGGGCATAGATAGCTGGCATGGTCCAAGAGCTGTAGTTCCAGCAAAACCCCGTAAAAGTTGCCATGGCCAAAAAGAGACTGGCAAGAATGCCCACTACTTTATGAACATCAAAGTTGCGCCGTTTAATATGCCCTTGCCACTTGATTTTGAAACCGGCGATCAGCTTGCGCCAGCCGGGCCATAGGATCGTGCCAGATAGGCAGAGGAGTGTCGTGAGCAGCCCCACAGCCCCCACAAAATAGAGTCCCCACTGCCCCGCAAAGAGACCTTCATGAAATGCCAGAAGTGACGCCCAAAAAGCGTCAATGTCATCCGTATTCGTTTCATTACCAATCACTTCCGCCGTATAAGGGTTGAGATAGAGGAGATGGAACTGATCCGCCATGTCAGAATAGCCAAAATAAATGGGTTCATCTGCCTGGAAAAACCGATGTTCACTCTCAGCCAATTCGGTTATTTCATGGAATTGAGGGACATTGGCTTGCGCATACGCTTCGGCCCGTTGATACAGTACCGGTAAGGGCAACCGTTCATCTTCTGGCTGAATTACAGGAAGTTGGCTTTTGATCTGAGTGTTAGAGAGTTCAGGAGAGAAGACCAATAGGCTCCCCGTTAACCCCACGACTGCAATAACCAGCCCAATCCCTAGACCAACGATCCGGTGAAAGGTGAAAACCCAGGTTCTGATTTTTTTGGAACTGATTAATACCATTGATCTTTACTGCTTAAAACTGAACGGATACAGTACCCTGGACAGTAAATGGTGCCCCCACCAAGGTCAACCCCGCCACATTACCTTCGAAGTAACGCGTATTGAATAAGTTCTTGAAGTTCAACTGGACATTCCAATGTTTGCGGCGATAGAACAAGCTCGCATCAACCCGCAGATAGTCTGGCAATACAAAATCGTTCGGGATTGCGGCTTCGCGGTTGCCCACATAAAATAATCCCAGCCCACCCCCTAAGCCTTGAAAACGACCTGACTGGTGTTCATAGGTGGTCCACAGACTGGCCCCCACTCCGGGAGCATTCTCCAACAGGTTCCCTTCAGGATTAAACTCATCTCCTCTGGTGATGACAGAGTCATTGACGAAGGTCGAGGCAATAATATTCCAGCCCGGCAGCACCTCGCCCCCAATATCAAACTCCAGGCCACGACTTCTAACTTCACCAATCGGAATGGAAAAATCGTCATCCAGCGGATCAACCCTAAGGACATTGGATTTGGTGATTTGGTAGGCCACCAGAGTAGCTGCTAGCTTGCCCCATTCAGCTTTGATGCCGACTTCAAACTGAGTACCGCGTTCCGGTTCAATCACTTCACCCTCCCGAGTTCGGGCATTATTGGGCGAAAAGGAACGATTGAAATTCGCATACAGGGAAACGGGCTGAATGGGTTGATAGACAATGCCAATCCGAGGAGAGAAGGCTTGGTCATTAAAGTTGGCGGGAAAGTCCGCCCGCTCTCCTTCAAACACTTCAAATCCTTCTTCGTCATAATTCAAAAAGTCATATCGTCCACCCACCAGGAGCTTGAGGGTAGGGGTTAATGGTTAGTGTCCCTATTTATTCGCCACGGTTTTTGAGGCGATCATGCTTGGCATGATCCCTACGAGAGACGAGAAAGAAAATCGCTAAACAGCTCTCCTCATTTGGGAAAGCACCAATTTCGTCAGCCTTGGTTCGGAATTTCCGGAACAGCCTTTCTAGCGCATTGGAAGTACGAATCAGCGAATGAAGGGATTCATCAAAATCATAGAAACTCAAGGTCAGGGCAAAATCTTTGATGAAGGTTCTAACAGCATCGGGTTCAAGGTCTGTCCATTTCTGTGCAAACACGAGCAACGTCACAATCGCTTCTTCCCAGTCTGGCGCTTTATAGATAGCATAGGCATCGTGTTTAATTTGTGAATATCGCAGCTTCTTTGCTTCAGAGTGGGAGAGTTCTTGTCCTTGAGCATCCAGGTGTGGCAATTGCTCATAGCCCAAATGCCGGAGCATCGCTCGAACCTTGTGGGTAATGCATCGTTGATGTTGTGCGAGGGGAAACAGAGCGCGAATTACCTTAGGTAGTCCAGTGGTGCCATCACTGACAATCAGCTTCACCAAATGGGTTTGCAATCCTCGGTGCCGCAGGTGCTCAAAGAACAGTAGCCAGGCTGCCTCAGATTCTTGGACAGCCATTTCGTAATGAAGAACGGTTTGTGTCCCATCTGGCCATATCGCCATGGCCACTAAGATGACTCGGTCTTCCGCACGACGTAGCTTCCGGATATGTCCAGCTTGGTCTTCCCAAAAGTCTTCGGAGGCGCATTGAACACTCGCCCACACTCCATCAACAATCAGAATAAAAGGGGTTTTCTCAAGACGAGTTTGACGACTTTGGAGCATTTGCTTCTGAGCTTTGAGAGTAATCCGGTTAATGGCATTCACGGATAAAACTGCTCCCAGGATCTCATAGAGAGCTTCTTGCAAGTCTCGAAGCGATAAACCCATGACATACAAGCCCAGGCAAAACTCTAGAAGGCTACCGAGGGCTCGTTGGTAACGCTCTAGAATCTTCCACTCTCGGTCTGCATTCCCTTTCCGTAGTTTCGGGACAGATAGTTGAGCAATCCTGCCGTACTGGGTATCAAGAACCCGCTGATAATAGCCTGAACGTCGAGGGCGAGTCCCTTGAAGCTCTGATAGATAAGCTTGGACTTCTTCGTCTAGTGCTGACTCTACTGCTATCTGGGTAACTCGGTTAGCCTCAAGGCGCAGGGTTGCTTCTAAAGCTTTGTTAATAGAGGCATATGAACTTTGAGACTGGATACGGATAATCTGCTGCTCACGTTGGGAAATGTTCATCAAGGAGTGCTCCGAATTCTCTATTATCAGAGCATTTCAGCTATTCCAGCTCATGGCGAATAAATCAAGACACTAACGAATATTTAGACCTCAAGGTTATCGGGATTGACGAGATTTCTCTGAAAAGAGGCCATCGTGATTTTGTAGTTTTGATCACGATTCCTACCACAGGCGGAGTAGACATATTGGCAGTTCTGGCTGACCGTAAACAACAGACCGTTGCAAATTTTCTTCAATCGATTCCCCTTCATTTACGCCAAACCATTGAGCGGGTTTGTACTGATATGTATCAAGGATCGCTCTTTATGGATTCCAGGGATCGGGCAACAGAAGGCCATTGCCAAAGGTATAATGCCGTGAATCCCCCTCTGAGCCTGTACTGTAGTTCATGACTAATACTTCACTGATCAATCTTGAGACGTTAATTGATGATGCCAAGTGCTTCGAAATCCTGCGCCAACTTCGATGGCCACAAGGTATCGATTGCTATGATTGTCAATCCACAGAAATCGTCAAGCGAGGCTTTGATGAAGCTCAACCATTGCGTCAACGCTATCAGTGTAAGGCTTGTCACAAACGCTTCGACGACTTGAGTAATACGATTTTTGCAGGACATCATCAGCCTCTACAGACTTGGATTGTATGCTTGTACTTCCTGGGATTGAACCTGTCCAATCACCAAATTGCTCATGAACTTGACCTCAATAAAGATGATGTTCAGGATATGACATCTCAATTACGTTCTGGCATTGTTGCTACAAAGCCTGTCGTCACCTTGCAAGGGGAAGTTGAGTGTGATGAAGCCTATGTTATTGCTGGCCATAAAGGACGGCCAGAAGCGGTCAAAAAAAAGAGAGGAAGGGGCGCCGTCGTCGTCTGAAGACAAAATCCGGCAGAGGAACATTGAAGAAAGAGAAACCTCCGATCTTCGGCATGATCCAGCGTCAAGGAGAAGTTATTCTGAGGATGCTTCCCAATGTAAAGCAAGCCACCATTGCTCCGATAATCCAAGACTCTATCGTTGCTGGAACGTTGATTTACACTGATGAGTACAGCATTTATTCTCGTCTAACAAAGTGGGGATATGAACATAAAACCGTCTGTCACAGTGCGGGAGAATATGCTCGTGATGAGGATGGAGACGGATTCTTTGAAGTACATGTCAATACGATGGAAGGGTTCTGGTCCTTACTTCGATCTTGGCTGAGGCCGCACAGAGGTATTTCGCAAGAGAAGTTGCCGCTATATCTGGGTTTCTTTGAGTTCGTCCATAACACTCGGAAGCGAGGGAAGGGATTGCTTTCAGCTCTTTTAGAATGCCTCCTCAAGTAGATCCCTGGAATCCATAAAGAGCGTTACCCCTTAATGTAAGACTTGTCTTTGAAAAGTATAACGATAGTTAAGAAAACTAATGTTCGAAATATGTGTAAGAGAAATGTGACAGGCTCTGAAAATCTACTTGCAATAAAAATTGTAGGCGAATAAAATCCAGTTTTATTTATAAGGCCAATAACTGATGAAGAGTAAAGATAATTAGCTGAAGTACAACCAAATATAATTTCAGGGCAATTATATTTGGACAGAAGAAATAAGACAAGAAAAATCGCGAGATAGTTTGTTATAAACAAGTATGGTGAATCTAGGGCCGACAAAGAGAATATTAAGCTAATAGAAGCAGATAAAAAGTATGGAGAAGGAATAATTAGACTGAAGGATTGCAGAAAGTACCCAATCCTGAATATACCAAAAATTCCAGATAGATAGGTAAACGGTAGTATGAAAAAGAGAGAACCTATCCAATCCCAAAATCTAATATCTGAATTTAGTTGGATGTTATCAGGAAATAAAATTACTATTACAAGAAGAGTTAAACATCTTATCAGGAAAAATATTGCGAAAACATAGAATGCTTTCTTCCAATCAGTCTTCCTTCCTGAAATAGCTAGAGATGATAGTCTTCTCTGGTGAATTTTTTCAGTAATTATATAGAGTAATCCAATAAATGATATTAGTATGCATGATAAAAATAAGTATTGTATTGTCCAAGGCTGCTGATTAAACCATTGCCTGAACTGACCTGTCTGTGCACCACTAAATGCTCCCCATAGCCCGAAAGCAATGGCACATATAAAAAGCCAAAGGAAAAATGATAGAAATGCTAAAAAATATTGTTTCCAGCCATTCTTACCTAGATGTACTAAATCTAAATATGTAGATTTCATTGCATGTTACCTCTGATTTCTTATTGCTCAAAAATATCCTTTGTTAGTCCATGTCATACACACAAGTCTGATTTAAACTGAGAAATCAGACTGCGCTTTAGGAATGAAGATGTGGGGTTAACCCCAGGGCTATTTCATTCAAAATTGAGCGATGATGTGCCGGTTGCTGAACTTCAAAGAAAGCGTAAATAATTGCAATTTAATTCTTGTTAAGCCAAAACCTAGACTTTTATTGAAAATGATGTTTGAATTCATCAATTAGAAAAGTGTTGATAGCATTATTTACGCTTACAGCAGGGAACAAGTTATAGCTAAGTCTAACCATGGGATAAAACCCGAAATGAGCGGGCAATTAAATTAGCCAATCTACTGATTCAAAGCTACGACGCTCAACATCTAACAAATTTGAGTCTGTATGGTGAAGTCGCCAATCCTGCAAGATGTAATAAATTCGCTCGTTGTAATTGACCCAGTCATCTGCATACGTATCTGTCAAAGACTCTGGACCCGGGCTATTTCCCCCGCCTAAGTCATGATATTTTATGAGATCGTCTTTGATTCGTTCATCCCCAATAGCAAAATAGTCAACTAAATAGTTAGTGTACTGAGCTACAGTTGGATCATGCTCTGGAACATTGAATGCCACACTGCTAGAGCGTCCAGGATACTCTACTTTGATTGCTTCATTTGCTCTATCAGTACCTAAGTTTCCAGAAAAAAGATTAACGACATCACCATACCAGGGGATTTCTGTAAGGATGTCGTCAAGCGTTTCGTCTATGAGGAGCTGTTCATGCTGAACCAAGTTGTAGTTCCCTACTAGCGTTAGTTCCTGCTTTCTCTGCAAATTAGTCTCAAATCGTGCTTCATACCAAGCTTCAAAGCCATCTGAAAATTTTTGTTGGTCTGGATCTAACTGTTCAAGAAATGTTTGTAGTTTTTCTGTATTAGGTGTGGCGTCACCTATAAATTCTTCGTAGAAAGCAGCCAATTTTGGAGCTAGTTCTTCAAATAATAAAAGGTTCCCCTCTGCTATTTTTGTTCGCTGTGGACCTGTTGCCCCATTTGTAATGACAAGAGGTACCCCTCCTTCATTACGAATGACTTTACCGACGGCATCAGATGCCCAAACACCCCAATGTGCCCAATTAGCGCCTGAGTTCTCTCCTAGGAATTCGTCTAGCCGGACAGCAATCTCAGCGTAGGTTGCGGTGATCAGTTGGTTCCGGACACCTGTATTAGTCTCAGGGAGATGAGTAATTAAATCGACTGCTCCAGATAAATCAGATGTGTGTCTCAAACCTGCAGCAGCAAGGGCTTGTAATCCCTCAGATGGTATCGAGTTCTCATCTGAGATGTTGGTGCCAGAGATATCCGCATCGCCACTCATGATAAAGGCATATGCAGCGGCTGGATCATCTGCAAAGACTTGCCTGTCTAAAAGTGATTGATTTAAGTCAGCAAAGTTCAAGCTCCCATCTGGTAGATCATAGCGACCACTTGTCGTTTCGATTTGCTGGTAGAAATTGCGATCGTCTAGCAGATATTGAGCTGCATCCCTCAAATCTTCAGCATAAACGTAATAACCAGTGGAATACTTTGCACTGACAACAGCGTTTAGATCATCGGTCGAAATTGAACTATCAGGATTCTTGTGTTGTTTCGCAATATCGAGTTTATCAGCGTTGTTATAGATGGTTCGTAGATGCTGGTTTTGTGTCAAGAAAACATTGATTTCATCAATATCGAACTTAGAGTCTTCTCTGAGATCTCCAACAGCGCTGGCATCTCCATTGATTCTGAAGGCTTTCGCGAAGGAATCACTATCGTTTGCAACTTCCATGCGGGCAAACAGGATCGGATTATCAACGAGATACTGGGCAGCTTGCTGTAGCTCAGCATCAAAACTTTCGTCTGGATCAGCAATGATTTCAAGATCGGCCATACCAATGACGCTATCGATGTCTCCCTTACCCGCTGCAACATCAAAGACATCAGCGTTATTGCGAATCACGTCGAATGCTCGCATCGGAGTCATTGCCTGTTCATTTGACAAAGCGAGTGGAATAGGTTTTTCGCTTGTCGTTGGCGGTTGGGTTGATGACGGTTGAGAGACTGGTGTTAGAGACTGAGGTTCTGGAGAGGAATCAGGCAGATGTGCCGTATCCTCTAGTATTGGTGTCAGAGATTGAGGCTCTGGAGAGGAGTTAGGCAGATGTGCTGTATCATCAGGAGCTGGAGACTGAGGCTGACCGCTGGCCGTCGTTAAATTTAACCGATAAGATGTGCTTTCAGAGCCAGCTTCGGTAATTCGTACATAGTACTCCCCGGCCTCTAGCGTTTCTTGAATACGGTTGTTGGTGACTGTGTCTGCAGATCCGATTGTTCTACCCTTGCTGTCAAGCAAAGCGAGTTTCAGATCACTCTTCACATCAGGACCGCCAACATAAAGTTCAACCTCTTCAGGTTGCTCTAGGTTGAACTTGTAGACATCTTGCCGATCAAATTCATATCGCGATCTCTGATAGCCTAAGCTATCAGAAATATTGGAACCACCATTTTCAAGTGATATCTGCGTCGCCGTCGAAAGAGCATCATTGGGACGGGTCGAATCTTCTGGATCTTCGAGATGATGCCAATCTAAGGCTGACCAAGATTGAGCATCAACAACGCTCTCAAATCCAAGGCCATGTCCGTGATGGAAACGGCTAACAGCATCCGCAGTCTCTTTTCCAAAGTCTCCATCGGCCCCTCCCAGCGGTAGCTCATAGCCTAGATCAAGTAGTCTTTCCTGTAGCTCCTGTACTTTTGTCCCACTATCGCCAATTTGTAGTGTGCCCCCGTCATCAGAACTTTCTGGTGCTGATGACGGGGGAGCAGCAGGAATAGAGGCAGAACTCGCTTCACCAGGCCCCTGAGCCTCAAAACTGAATGAGGCTGCCCACGTTTGAGGTCCAACAATTCCATTATTTTCTAGTTCTGGATAAAGTTCCTGAAACGCCTGGGCAACTCCACGGCTTTGAGGTCCGAACTCACCATCAACAGCAATATCCCAACCCAAGTTCTGCATTTTCTGCTGCCAAAGCTGCACATTTGGGTCGTAGCTCAGAGAGTCGCCAGACTCGTATTCAAGTCTGTAGCCTGGGTACTCAGAGGAGGGTAGTGGACCTGGGGCTGTGACTGGTGGTACATCGCTTCCTCCTGTAGGTAGTTCTGAACCAGCTTCCCAGCCATTATCTTGCCACTGCTGAATCCGTTGTTCAGAGGCTTCAAAGTGCCCTGGATCTTCAAAGTTTCCAAATCTGGCCCCCCAGACATAACCTTTTTCATGAAAGTAGGGCGCGAGTTCAACGAGACCTCTATTGGTTAAACTATCTTCAGCGAAATCAAATGCTCCGCCAAAATTAAGGTCAATTGCTGTCCCCCAAGAGTGGTTAGAAATCGTTCCTGGTCTTTCATGGCCAGAGCT
The DNA here is from genome assembly GCF_018336915.1 of Acaryochloris marina S15. Taxonomy (GTDB): domain Bacteria; phylum Cyanobacteriota; class Cyanobacteriia; order Thermosynechococcales; family Thermosynechococcaceae; genus Acaryochloris; species Acaryochloris marina_A. Next base: position 12,968 of record NZ_CP064921.1, read on the forward strand.
GTTTTTCTTAGGACGTATGTTTAACAAGCCACTGAGCTGTATTTGCTCATAGAGTGCGGGTTTTTCTGCTTTAACTTTGGCGAAAATCTCCTGCAAATCATCAAGCATTGGTCTGAGACCCGGCACCGTAAAAGGGCCTACATTTCGACTTTCAATTAGATTCTGATACTCAGGGGTAGCTCCGCCTATATTGGGGTTACCGATGGTAGCCAGCATAAAGTCTGTGTCTGGGGTTGATAATCCCGGACTGATAGTTGTTTTGTTCGGAATGGAGACTAATTCAAGATAATTTGGCTCACCGCCTGCAGGTGGAGTGATGGGAGTAGCTAGCGGTTCAGTATTTAGATCACTCGGTCCTCTCGCATCCAAAGCAAAGGACGCTGCCCACGTCTGAGGTCCAACAATTCCATCATTCTCTAGGTCCGAGTATAGCTCCTGGAAAACTTGGGCAATAGCTTGACTTTGAGGCCCGAACTCACCATCAACAGTAATGTCCCAACCCAAGTTCTGCATTTTCTGCTGCCAAAGCTGCACATTTGGGTCGTAGCTCAGAGAGTCACCAGACTCGTACTCAAGGATGTAGCCTGGGTATTCAGACAAGGGCAATGCAGGTAGATTTGGCTGATCTGGTGGAGCGGCTTGATCACCCTCAAGACCTTGGATTTGGTTGAGAGCTGTTGTTTGTCCAGTACTACGCTGGCTTTCGTACAGCTCATTTAATTGCCCCGGAGAGCGATCATAAGTCAGTTGAAAATGAGGCTGGTCTACAAAATTATTGAAATCGCCTCCCCATTCAAGCCCCTCACTCTTACCGATTTCAGCAATTTGACTCCAATAATCACCGCCGTAGTTTGCCTGTCCATCTTTGATCTCAACGACATCAACCGCTAATCCATAGTTGTGATAACTTTCGCCTCCTTCTGCATTAGTGACGATACCCCCAGCATTCCCGTTGCGGCCCTGTTGATAGAGCTGATCTTGCTCTTCAAATGTTCTGAATGCGTCTGTGACTCTTAGTTCTATTCCTAGCTCAGCATCCACCCGGTTTATGAACCGAATGACTTCATCCTGCATGGTGGGATGAAGAGTTGTAATTCTCTCTTGGGTCACATCATCCCAGATTGCACTAATCGAGTCGTAATTGTTGGTAGCATCTGGAACTGGAGCGGCACCTCCGCCATTGCTAGTTGTGTCATCAAACAGGTCAGCACTAGGTAAAAAGTCCCTAACCCGATTGGCCGCTTCTCTGGGGGTGATGGCACCATCTTTGTTAATGTCTAAACCTGCGTTGCCGTTGTAGGGTGAATCCCCCTTAGTTATGATTGGCCGATCGGGATCTTGACCTACTGCTGCAGGCCATAGCACTGCCATGTAGGTATCCTCTAGCGTGTTGAGCTGACTGCTCATCGCGAAATGCTTCTCGACGTAATCTAACTGCTCAATAGCAGACATCTGTGCTAATTCAGCAGTGGTTGTCCCCAAACCTTGGGCAGTCTCTGGCATGAACTGAATGAGTCCAGTTGCGCCACTACCGTAAGCGTTAGGAATGCTGGGGCTATAAGTCTCGGCTGTTTCAAATCCCATGACGGCCATTAGATACTCGGGAACAGCATTCAAACGACCAGAGATTTCTACAACTTTGTCTAGAAAAGCTTGATTAACGTCAGGGATATAGGTCCCATACTCAATGTCACTCGTCACAGTTGGCTCTGATGCAGTTGGAGACTGATCTGTCGGCTCGTCCTCCTCCACTGTGCCAGGAATGTAGATTACCTCACCAGCAAGCAGACTATTCGCTTCTGTTTCTGAGAATGTTGTACCATCTTCTCTTTGAAATTCTATCCAGCGGTGACCATCTCCAAATTCTCGCTGAGCAATATCCCAAAAAGTGTCGCCACTTACTAAGGTGTATGGATTAAATTCATCAGATTGCGCAGGTGGAGATGTTAGCTCAATAACTGTTTCGACTGGAGAGTCTGCAGCGGTTAGTTGTTCTCCGGGAATGTAGAGAATTTGACCAATTTGCAGGCTCTTAGCCTCTGCTTCTGTAAATTTTGTGCCATCTTCATTCTCAAGCTCGGTCCAGCGGGCTCCATCTCCAAGCTGACGCTCTGCAATCGCCCACAATGTATCACCGGTTTGAAGTTCATAGGATGTACGACTATCACTTTGCTCAACGGAGAGTGAAGTGTGTATTGGTTGGGTCTGACCTTCAACTCTTAAAATCAACGTTGAATGATCGTCTTCATATTTGAGTCTCAGTAGGTCAGCATCAGCAATTTCTTTCCCTCGAGCCAGCCTTGAAAAAATTGCCCCTTCATCACCCGCAGAGTCAATTGCATTGAGCTTTTGGTCAAAATAATGGCCTGCTTCTTCAAGCAGAACAGCATCTAACGCTTCTGTATTATCTGAACTTTGAGCAAGTAGCTGATCCGAGACAAAAATAGTGTTGTCGCCAAAGGCACCCTCACCCTTTAGATCTGCTGCTGCTACAACTTTAATCTCCGGTCCCCCGTCTCCTGAAACAAAATCACTAACTAGCTCTTTTGCTTCAGAGACCTCAATATCATCTCCAAACGCCGTCTCAAATGTCTTAAGGAAATCTGGATTCTCGCTCAAGTTCACTAGATTCTCTTGCAGTCTCAACTCCGCTGCTTCTAGTACAGTGGCTTCCTGACTTGTTGACGAGTCATCGACATACCCCAAACTGCTGTTAATGCCTCCAACCCACGAGTCAAGACCTTCTGACACCGACCCTAATTGCTTCTTGACGCTTGCTAGCAATTGACTGTTGCCAATATCAGTGGCTAGCTCACCCAGACCGTCAACGAACGCTCTAGCCTGATGATTGAGTTCATTATGAATACCATTGCTCGGATCGTTCCAGCTCCCTGCCGTCGTAGCAACCCAGTTGCGTATAGTTTCACCAATACCTTCAGCGGTATCCTTGGCCAAGAGCCTGCTCGACCCTGCGGCTTGTTCGATAAATACAGAACTATGCGTAATTAGCCCTGCGCTTGTTCTGACTGCAGTATCAACGATTGGAATGTCTGTAAGAACCCTATCCATCCAAGAGTTGACGGACTCTGGCTCATTGAGAACGGGTTGCATAGGCGAGCTAAGACTATTCTCAAACTGACCTTTTCCCTGATCTTGCAGTCCGGTATCCCAATTCATGCTTGATAAATCGGGAAGATCGGGCATTGCCTGCGGTCCCTGGCCAAGATCTGTAAATAGGTTCTGGCTAGGCCCAAACGAATTACGAGGGGATAAAGGATCTAAGCCAGCGTGGGTTAAAGTACTCTCTGAGACACCATTGGTATCAACATCAAAACTCATAATCAATCCTCACTAGAGTACTGGATTCTTTAACTGACTTAACCATCTGCTTTGAGGCACGGCTATCAAAGCTCAATCCAAGAAATTATCAGGGGTGGTTAGCCAAGTTGATAAGAATCGCTATATTTTCAGCTAGAGCAAGACTAGAAAAACAGATGACTTGCAAAATACTGTAACAGTGCCAACAGCAAACCCTAGTCGTTTTGGAAGCTGTATTTTAGTCATTATTTTCTCCATGTATAAGCGATGGGAATGCAGTGTAATTCAAGGGGATCAAGACTGTTCAATGAGTTATAGACCAGAAACAATCTTGTGCCGATTGCAAAAGCCAAATAAATGCTTGAATCCAATAAAAAAGTATTGATTGATACAAAAAATCATTGATATTCTGACTTGGCTTATCTATTCAGCCAAATTCCGTTATTTGCTTTTAGCCTCATGGAATTGAACTTACAAAAAAAGGTTCGGCATTTCAATCGAATATTATGGAAGTAAATAGATAATTTAGTAGAATTTTTGTGAATAGAAGTAGAAATAAATGGAACAAAGTAGAACTTTACCACCTGTAAATGATTCCGAGTTTTCTTACTCTGCAATGATTTGAGGAACCATAGCTGTTGCCATTGACCATTTAGTTCTACGGTTCTCAGTACAGCTAAGGTGTGACTTTCTCGTTTAGACCAGCTCATCCCCTTCTTCTTCTGGCAAAACTTGCTAGTAAGACATTGTCGTAGTCATCAATGAGTACAATTTTGGCTTTGACAAAAAGAGATTATTTCCAATCTGAGTGGAGTAAAGTCACTGTAAAATCTCTAAAACTCAGGCAGGGAAAGTTAACCCGGAATCATTTACAGGTGAGCTTTGATTGAGGTCCCCGACTACAAATATGCAAGTGGGGCAAGACAAATGTCTCAAACTTCTCAAGAATTAAGAATCTTGGAATCCATCTATGGGTCTGAGTTTGAAGCATTTGCACTTCTAAAGAACAACAAACTAAAAGGCCGGAGTCATTTTAGTTTGTGCAAGTGGAATGCTATGTAGAGAAAGGATTTTAGACAAATTCACTCATGGAATAAAAACCCAAATGAGTTGTTAGAGAAAAAATTGCAAGTATGAAAGGCTATTTTGAGCTAAGTAGCTAGCCTCAAAAAGTAGAGTTATCTTACTTTTCTATAAGTCAATCAAAATAGCCCTTATGCATTAGACTTACAATACATCTCAAGCAGAATCTATAAATAGTTTATATCCAGTTAATTTAGTAAATATCCATCAAGATATTTTAGTTTACTTACTCAACTTAAATATTTATTCTGGTTTTGATATGCTACAGTTACCTCAGCAAGTGCCATCACATCTAAACCAATATCTAAATTTTCAAGATGGCAGTTAGAATTCCATATACGGTGTTATTTTTCTGTTAGTGACTGAGTTGTCTTGAACATACTAATTTATTTGACTTTGTTTTTAAAATAAAGAAGTATTGTTAGTTACCAACTTCATCTTGATGCTCCGTAAGTGAATAAGTCTCTTTCACTTGATTGGGATATGTATAGAGTGCGTTGTAGCTTGAGTTGTTGGTGCTTGTTGATACCTAGTCCTTCAATCACTGTATTTTACCGTTTTGCTCGAAAGCTCGGTAATAAGTTCTCTGTATTTGTTTAATTCTCAATGACTTCAGTTGAATAAGTTATAGGAGGTGAGTTTTAGTACTTTTAACCTCAAGAATTACATACCTATCTATAGGCAGTATCAAGGTGCAGACATGAAAAAATCAACAATCTCTAAATGTAGAAGACAATTCTCGCTGACTTTCAGCGGACTACTTTTTTTTACCGCAACAGCTAGTATATTTGTAACCCCTGAAGCAGCATCAGCTCACACGAAGTACCGTACGGTGTGTGCAGGTTACTCAGCAAAAGGTCCGTATGGGTGTAGTAGAGTCAAGACTCCACACAAGCACCAACCACCAAAACCACCAAGACGACCAACAACAACAAAACCAACAACAAAACCAACAACAAAAACACCTATTGGTTGCCTCAATACTGGGTTCGACCACTTAGGCCGCAGGTGTCGCTAGTCTTAGTACAAGATAAAAAGCTTGAAAAATTGATAGAGATGGGGATTTACTAGTACTCAACTCATTTCGAGTTTTATTCCATGGGATAAAGCCCGAAATGAGTTGCAGGAATTGAGAGTCCAGAGTAATGTTGCAGCCTCAACTGAGATTTTTGCTGGGTTAACATTGGAGAGGGACTTTATCAATCAGGTTCTGAGGAAAGAAATCATGCAGTAATGGCTTTCCAATAGCAACAGAAAAATTTAGCCTGTAGACAAAGAATCAAGCCGTAAGAGCTAGTTATAATAAGCTTTTCAAGACTTCTCGTTTTTGGTGTCGTTGCTCTCAGAATAGCCGGTACTGAATATATCCTACTGTCCGATCTTTACCTGTAAATGGAACAGTGTAAACCCATACTTCTTTCCCCATAAGGGTTTCAAGGTAGAAGCTCATAATTGCCCAAACATCTTAAATGGGACAGTTTGATCCCTACCGGCTAAATTTTTCCGTTGCTATTGGAAAGCCTTGTAGCTCTTTGCCAGGCCTCAAACGACCGAAGCTGTATTTAGGGGCAGCTTAAACCCATAAGCTATGAATACCAAAGGTTCTAGCCATTCTCATTAAATATTATTTATTGAGAATATTGTTGACTTATAAACGCTGTAACGACCAAAATTGGTTAATTACTATAGTGCATTTATACTAAATTGCCCCATATCGCAGCTTCAGTCGTTTGAGGTCAAGAACTAACAAAAAGCGATTGCTTCGACTTCCACGAGAGTTTCTGGAGAAGCCAGAGAAGCAACTCCAATGCATGTTATGGCAGGACGTGATTCGCCAAAGAAATTAGCTAAAATAGGCATAATTTCGTTTGAGTATTCACCAAATTCGCCTCGAATATAAATACGAGCTCGCAATAATTTATCGATTGATGACCCCGCATTTTCCAAGGCAATTGCCAAATTAGCGAGTGCCTTTCGCATCTGACCTTCAACAGACTGTTCTGTCGTTTCATATTGATGATTCCAATCTACTTGACCAGAGAGAAAAATAAGTCCCGATTGAGTCTCGATCGTAGCTTGGGACATACCATATGGAGCACCATCAAACAATTCTGGGGGATTGATTAGTTTTTTATTCATCTTGATTTTCTAAATGTACTTGCAAGGTTGACAATTATGATTATGCAAAAAGTAAGGAGGTAAAAACTTGTATATTTTGCTGATTTCAGGACATTCTGATGATTAGTTTGATTATCTTTGTTGTTGCAGTTGTCTGGGAGATACACCTAGCAGTTTTTTCATGTGGCGACTGAGGTGACTTTGGTCGTAAAAACCAACGCTAATTGCTACATCGGCGATCGCCATATCTTGTTTGAGCAACAACTTTTTGGCACGATCGATTCTTTGCTGAGTTAAGAATTGATAGGGAGATTGTCCCGTACTTTGACGAAACAAATGAGAAAAGTGCGACTGACTTAGTTTTACAGAACTGGCTAATTCACCCAAGGAAATATCATTTGCCAGATAAGTATCAATATAATCAGTTACCTGTTTGAGTTTATAAAGAGGTAGTCCACCTGTATATTCCGCTACCTTAGCTCTTGAGGTACTGTAATGTCTTAATAGATGTACGGCTAGCATATTGCTAAGAGACTCAATATACATTTGATTGCCAGATTGAGTGTGAGCAATCTCTTGCTGAAACAACATTGCTAAATTGTGTAGATGAGAGTCGTGTTTATTTAAAACGGGTAAAATTTCTACACTATCGGCGTTAGCAAAATCATTTTCTAAGGCAATTTTCCGTAGAAAATCTGGCGCAATCTCGAAGCTCAAGCTCAAGCATTCATCAGAGTCTTCCCACGACCAAAAACCATTGTATGAACTAGGCTTGAGGCATATAGCGCCCCGTTTCGTTTCACCAGTATATTCGCGATCTCCAATTCGAGTAATTTGCTGTAAGTGACTATCACTCAACAAATAATACAGCCAATGATGATTGGTAGAAGCTACTTCTTTTTGATTGTCAGGATCAACATGATGAGAAACAATAAAGTTTCCTTGATGAGCAATTTTTTGAGCAACAATCCCACGATTTATGTTGTTAGGATCGACAACTGTTAGCGGTAGACTTTCATCAGCTTCTCGATTTCTCATTTTGATAATTTCTCAATAGACTTGTCCGAATATTTATATAATTAAAAATTCTATATAGCGTTGAGATAGCAAACGAACAGAAAACAACACTGAACGTATAGCTAGAAATATTTACTTAGAATTATCTGGATACTGTGCGTACTGGTTGACTGATGAAACAATATCAAAATATCTGGAAGGTGAAATAGAAATTGGACAAATAGCATAACCCCTGAATCTATGACCTATAGTCCCTCAAGGATTAACCCATTGGCTCGACCAGGTAGTATCTGTTTCTAACTGGTAAATACAGCGTTGGTGCGGATCGCTTCTTAATTTTAAATGGTCTACTTTTTGGGGAACTAATAACAACAAGCCGAAAGTATCTGGGGGCAGAATAGGATCAGGTGGTTCGATATCAAAGGTTGACTGGTCCGCTGTTGGTTGTCCTGGATCTGACCAAGCAAATTGCGATCGCGCCGCGTCAGAAAGCTCTTGCCAGGCTATGTTACGGGCTTTAAGTAAATCTGAATCTTTATCTTGAGCTTTCACCAAGCGTAGAACACCTTGAATCCGAAACTGTTCGCGGGTTTCGGTAAAATACCAGCATATTTCCCCTACTGCTTGCCGTTCAATATCTTGAACCTTAGCACTACGGACATCGATAACAATTTTTAGGCTATTGCTATCGTCTTCTAAAAAACCCCGAAACACTAGCGTACGGTTACTAGGATAGCCCGCTGGGGTTACGGTAGCTAGCTGAAAGAAACGAGAATAGGGGTTGAAACGATTGCCGTCAATGGCACTGGATAAATGCGATCTATAGGGAGGAATCATAACAGTTGATAACGAACAATGGACAATGAAAAACGATTTTTGTCTTAGGGTAAGTTCGACAATATTAGAAATTAACAGAAGGCAACGATCGCAATTCTTTCGGTTCTAATAGCAAACAGGTTGTCATTATTTAAGTTTGTAGTCTGGCTATAATGTGATTACTTTAACGACAGCCAATACATCTTGAAGAATAGTCAGCCTCAGCAAACGCATAGCGAATCTGACCAGACTCCTCTATGACATAGGTGGTGGGCATCAGTAGCTTATAGCTATCGTCACCATTGCTGTCGGGAATAACAATTCACCTATATTACGAGAGCATCGGGTCCTGAACTACGCTCGTCACTGGAAGCAATTATCAGTTGAGTTAATCGCGTAAACCGCCATGTAAATAGGATACTCGCAAACACAACTCCAATAGTCTGTCCTATCCATAAGCCAATACTTCCTAGCTGTAATGTGAATCCTAATACATAGCTTCCACTTAGACCCACAACCCAAAAAGAAAGGCCACTGAGTAACATTGGCACCTGAGTATCTTGAAGACCATACAGTGCTCCCATTGCAACTCGCTGAACTCCATCAAATAATTGAGATAAAGCAACAATATATAGCATTGGCAATGCAATGAGAATAGTGCTTAAATTTTCAGGATTATTAACATCTATAAATATGCTAATTATCTGCTTAGGAAAGCTCACTAATATAACTGCAGTAGAAAGCATTAGAAGTGAAACAGCTACAATAGCAATATATCCTGCCAGACGTGCGCTTCTAAAATCTTTTTTTCCCACCCATTGTCCTACCCGTGCCGTTACTGCGTAGGACATTCCTAAAGGAATCATGAAAAGAAGAAGCATTGTTTGATAAACAATATGATGCGCAGCTAGGACTTGAGCACCTAAAAGTCCCATGAAAAAAGTGATTATTGCGAACAACCCATACTCCAACGCAAGCGTTACGGCAATGCCACTCCCAATACGTATTAAACGTAAAATTAATGAAGGACTAATATGAACAAAATCGTTTAAGAAATTATATTTTTTCAAGTCTGCTTGTTTCAAGGTATAAGCTAAGAAAATAGCAAACATTAACCAAAAACTTAATCCACTGGCTAAGCCGAAGCCCGCTAGTTCCATTCTTGGAAACGAAAATTTCCCAAATCCTAAGACATAATTTCCCGTTATATTGAATATTGTTCCAATAATGACAATGGGAGTAACAATATGAGCATGGGCAAGAGCCGAGACATATCCTCGTAACATGGCAAAACCTAAGGCTGGAAAAATTCCCCATAAAATCCATTTTAGATAAGGATTCGCCAGTGAAATAATATCCAAAGGTTGCTGAAATAAAGACAGAAATGATTCCAAATTTCCAACTAATATCATTAAGGGGACTGCCAAGAAAATCGATAGCCATAGACCCTGGCGTGCAATATGTGAGATTTTCTGGGTTTGGCGCGCCCCATATGCTTCCGCAACTAAAGGGCTAACAGCCATGACCAGACCGCTGAAAGTGTTCAGGATCAATTGAAACGTTGTTGCTGCTAAACCACCTGCTGCTAAGCTCTCGATACTTAAATGCCCCATCATAATCGTGTCCACGAAGCCAACGGCAGCCTGAGCAATTTGTGCACACGCTAACGGGACAGATAGTTTCAAAAATTCTTTTACCTCAAGGCTAATACTCGATTTATTGATTACATTGCTGGTCATTACTGTAGATTCTTGATAAACAGTTTAGAAAATTTTTGACTACCCAAATCACAAATAGTGGTCTGTACAAAACTGCCAGGATTGGCTGATCAGAATGAGAGTGTCTGCAAAATGTTGATATTCTTTTAGCTCAAACCTTGGCTCATAATGGCTCGAAACTCTTTAAGTTGTTTTTGAAGCTGGTGATAGCCATAGTTAATATGTCTCCAAAGAAGTAGATTGTTCAAGATTATGGAAGGTTCAGGACCTTTCATTTTTTATCGAGCGTCACCCTAGCCGTAAGAGATAATTTGGGTAAGACTCAATTGCCTCGATCTACAACCGTGCGTTTATATATACTCAGAACGAGTTGAAAGTTTACTTTCTTCATGAGCTTCAAATCCCTTGTTAGAGAGAGTTGTAGCTCAATCTAAAATGTTAAGCCCTCAGCCGTTGGCAGTATAACTGTCTAGATTTACTGCATGAATCCAGGCAGTTGACTAATCCATTTTTCCTTGGCTTGTTGCGGTTGGACTATAGGTTGAAACTATCGTAACTGCCATAAACTGATATTGTTTGAAAGGTGGTTAGACATCCAAAAGAGTAAGCTTTGTTGACGCTTATTAGGCATCAACAAAGAGAACTTCTCCAGTAATAAACCCATCAACAGAGCGTTCAAAGGCTTTGCCAACCAATTTCCCAGGAACAGGTTGAAAACCTGGCATTATCTCACCGTATACATCCCAAGCCTCTACCAGAACCGTGGGATTGACGACATTGATACGGATTCCTCTAGGCATCTCATAGGCGACACACTTCACAAAAGTGTCTATTGCACCGCTAGTCGTTGCATCTGCAATTGCAAATGGAATCGGTTTAGTATTCAAAATGCCGCTAATAAGCGTAAATGATCCAGCGTCCGCAATATACTCTTGTCCGATTCGGACTAAGTTAATTTGTCCCATCATCTTACTCATCACAGTAGTCATCCACTGCTGTTCTGTCATGTCTACGAACATCTCATATTCACAGAATCCAACAGTATTCACAACAGCATCAAAGCCGCTGACTGCTTGGTATAGTGCCCTGATGGATTCTTCACTTGTGATGTCAACTTTGTAGTCACAACCTTCGCCAGAGCGGGAGGCTGTGATAACACGATGCTTACCTAAGCCCGTTAGTGCAGCCTGTCCCATTTTGCCATTGGCACCAATCAGAATTACCGTTTTCATTGTTTTAGTTTCCTTTAGATTTTGTTTCGGTTGTGAGATCAGCTCTTAACTAGAGTACATCAAGACTGACCTATATGTATGTAGATAATATAGCCAAAAAATATACTGCTCAACTTAATCGTGAATGGAAACATCAAGACTCATTGAACAGCTAGATGATAGGCTTGAGGTTATTTTTCTACCTATATATAGGTAGTCTACAATGAGTTGCTAAACGATGCAAGGGGTAATGGGGGCTACGGTGTACACATAAGTCGATTTTGAGCTATTTCCCATGCAAAGAACATCGTCTCAAACCGTTTCAGGCCATGGGTTAGCGTTGCTGTACCTGGAGGTCTTTGAGACTGATACCCCTTCCATCCACCCAGGCGAGCAACAATCCAAGTTGCCCAGGCCAAGGAGTTAATCGGATAAGGATTTTGTAGCTTTGTAGTTTTACCTTGGACTGTGGGGGCAATTTGTTTCAGGTATTGCTGCTGTTCATCGGTAAAAGTGATAGATGCAGGCCATTGTGGCTCGTCTCGTCCTTCCACCATTTGCAATGTCGCAACCGCAACAGATAAGGCTAAGACGGTGAGGCGCTGAATTGCTTCACCTGATTCGAGTTGTGTCGATTCAAGATCTAAACCAGTCTTTTTTAGTTGGGCAAAAAGCCGCTCAATTCTCCACCTGAATTTGTACCATTCCAGGATTTGTAGCGCTTGCTCAAGGGATTCCACCGTGTGAGTGGTCAATAAGCGCCAATGAATCGGTTTCTGACCTTTGGGCGTTGTCTGTTCTTCCGCTTCGATGGCATACAGTTGAATACTCGGTGGATAGTCCAATTCCTTTAAATGCTCAGGTCGTTGAATTTTGACTGGAGCACAGCGGATCAGTAGCTTTGCATCTCTCGCCATCCGCTGAGTACGGGATTCGTACTCAATCGTAATCGTGGTAAATCCAATCCCCCATTGTGATTTGAGATATCCATAGAGTGATTTGGATTGACCTAGCAGACGACGGTCTTGACGAACCCTGACTAGGAGATGATTGAATGCATCAGGCACCGTTGCCCACTCTTCATACAAGTCCGATTCTCGGTCACCGATATGAGTGACCAGGCTAGCCCCTCCTGTCTTCAAACAGTGTTGACTTCGCTCAGCAGATGCTAACCATTTGAAGGATTCTTTCTCTTCAATCGGGAGATTGTTATACCCACCTCTATCTTTGACCGTTGGACGATTCGAGTCACGAGTCCATAGTTGAACAGTGCTCAATCCAAGCGGGAAACCAGTAGCTGCATCTAAGGCTAGGGTGGGGTGAATAAAAAAGCCCACATCACGATCATTACCGACGACACCCAATTCTTCTGTTTTGATGCGTCCAGAATGAGACTGCAAGTTGATCTCACTAGTGTCACTGATCGCTAAAATATGTCGCTCTTCTACCTGTTGCTGGCAGTGGTCACTGAGGCTTTTGACCAGTTCAGATATAGACACGTTCTCATTCTCTAAGAAGCGGTAGTAGCCCACTTGCTCTGCGCGGCCTTGGCTGATTTGACGGATGCTTACGCTCTGATGGTGATGAATGGCATCGAATAATGAAGCCCCCTTTTGAGCAAACGAAGGTCTCCAAAGGTAGTTCCATTAATCAGTTCTTCGTGCACCAAAATAGGATTTTTCATATCTATGAGGATGCTCTATACGACTTCACTACAGTCTAATTCAGACTTGTGTGTACACCGTAGGTAATGGGGGTTACCCCCTGACTGCCTGACATAAGTACCTCAAAGCCTTTAGATACATAGCTTTTGGATGCTGAATAGCAGGGTGTATAAGGCCACAAACGACCGGTGCGATGTAGCAAGCTAAGTGTGAAAGGAGGAATCAACTTCTAATCAATGAGTGGAGATGAATATCTCTCAGCAGAATCTGTCCTGCTGTCCCCACGTAAAGGAGTCTCTGACTCTGGTCACGTTGGTAGTAAGTAATGAATCCAACGGAATGCAGACCACGAAAGAATCCTAACCTGACAGCCTAAGTCGGGAAAGGGCAAGGGGAAGCCTGAAAGGGTTAAGACAACTGAATCGTCGATTAAGCTTCGTCATTGAGGAATGAGTGAAATCAGGCTGACACACTCAAACCAAAAGGTGTATGGGTGGTTCAACGGCTCGGTCGTCCGTTGAACGACAGACCATAATCCCATCGGAGTATAGACGGAACCCGCCCCAGGCGCATCTCACACACTTGGAACTACAGTAAGCCCGATGGATTCTCTGGTGATTTCAGCAGAGTAGGCAAACCGTAAGGGATGCACAATCATCCAGCGGGTAAAGGATGTCAGAGAAAGCAAAAGCTCCTGGTAATGCGGGAGATAGGGGTTCTGACTTTGCCCCACATCGAAAGATGGCTGACTTCTGACGGGTCTTCGACGATAAACCAACGCAAGGGAACCGTATCCATTGTGAAAGATAGAGTCCATCTGGACATCGGAGCAAGGAAGCCTCTTGAGTACTGGACCTCCATCAACTGGGGGCTAGTCAAGAAACGGGTTAGGAATCTGAGGCAGCGAATTTATCGTGCGACTCAAAACGGTCAGTGGAATCGGGTCAGAAGCCTAATGAAACTGATGTTACGCAGCTACTCCAACCTGCTGCTGTCTGTGCGAAAGATGACTCAAGAGAATCAGGGTAAAAATACCGCTGGCCTGGATGGTCAGACGGCTCAAACCTCTGAACAACGAGTCCAACTGGTTAACCGATTGCAAGACCATTCTCTCTGGCAGGTTCACCCGACCAAACGGGTATACATTCCTAAATCGAATGGGAAATTGAGGCCGCTAGGAATTCCGGCAATCGAAAATCGAATCGCACAAATGGTGGTCAAGAATGCATTAGAACCGCATTGGGAAGCCCGTTTCGAGGGTCATAGCTATGGTTTTCGCCCTGGCCGTAATTGTCATGACGCTCTTGAGCAATGCTTTTTACGACTTAGACATGGCTGTGACACCTGGGTGCTTGATGCAGATCTAAAAGGTGCATTCGACCATTTGAGTCACCAATGTATCCTTGATACCATAGGCCTAGTGCCTGGTCGAGGGTTAATCAAACAATGGCTCAAAGCAGGTTATGTAGAAGCTGAGATGTTTCATGCCACCACTGAAGGTACTCCCCAAGGTGGTGCAATCTCGCCTCTGTTACTTAACATCGCTCTGAATGGAATGGAACAACTGTTGTTGTCAAAGACAACAACAAACGTATATCAACCCTCCAACAAAGCGAAATCTCAGTCGCCACGTAAGCGCACTTCGCCGACTTATGGCTACTGCCGATACGCTGATGACTTTGTGGTAACGGCGAAAACAAAAGCAGACATCGAAGCGGCTGTCCCGATTGTGCAGGAATGGCTTAAGCCAAGAGGGTTAGAGCTGAACTTGGAAAAGACAAAGATAGTGAATATCCAACAGGGTTTTCATTTTCTAGGATTTTCTATTCGGCACTATAAAGGTAAGTGTCTTTGTAAACCGCAAAAGGAGAAGGTCTTGACTTTCCTCCAAAACATTCGGAATTGGTTGAAGCACAACGCTTCCATCAGTCCGGCAGCGGTGATACATCACCTTAACCCGATTCTGCGTGGTTGGGGCAACTACTATAAGCATGGCGTTAGTAAAGAGGTGTTCAGCTATGTCGATAGCCAAATCTGGAGGGCGATCTGGAGATGGTGTCGCAGGCGTCACCCTAACAAAAACGGGAGATGGGTTGTTAGAAAATACTTCCGAACCTTCAAGGGACGACAGTGGACATTTGCCACAACCGTCACTGACCGGGCAGGGAATCAAAAACCGCTAGTGCTAGTGCGTTTAGCGGATGTTCCGATTCAACGTCATGTCAAGGTCAAAGGAACTGTATCCCCTGATGACCCAACTCTCAAAGATTACTGGAACCATCGCCAAACCCGATTTGGAAAAACCTATTGGGAGAAAGGCTCTAAGTACTATCAAGTTGCTCAGAACCAGCATTGGCGATGCCCAGTCTGTCACGATGCGCTATTCAATGGAGAAGCTTTGCACACTCATCACCGTAAGCAGATTAAAGAAGGAGGCAACGAGATGGCAGTGAATCTCATTCATCTTCATCAAGCTTGCCACCAACATCTGCATAAGAATGAGTTAGTTCTGAGTTGCTGAGGGCTTGAGCGGCTTGATGGGAAACTGTCACGAGCCGTTCTTAGGGGAGGGGGACACGGCGACGTGTGCCCTCTTACCCGACTAGCTGCGATATGGGGCAATTTAGTATAAATGCACTATAGTGATGAACCAATTTTGGTCGTTACAGCATTTATAAGGTGATTAAACTCTCAATAAGAAAAATATAATGAGAGTAGCCAAAACCACTGCTATTCATGGCTTACAGGTGTAATCTGGCCTAAAACGCAGCTTCCGTCGTTTTAGGCCAGATTACCATTGGTTCTCAGCCCAGACCCTATTTTTGCGACACAACCCTATAATGGGTAGCCAGCCAGCTTTTCGCTAAGAAATTGCAACAGCACTTTAACTTTTGGAGATCGCTCCTTCGTCACGGGATAAATCGCACTCAACAAAGTCGGTGTAGAATACCAATCCGTTAAGAGGGGGACTAACTGTTCTGATTGCACAGCCTGGTTGCAAAAGAAACACGGCAGTAGGCCAATTCCCAGCCCGTCCAGTACCAATTCATAGGCAATGGTCGGATCATTAATAACGCATCGTGGTGTGTGAATAATCTCTTGCTTGCCCAGTGGTCCCGACAATCTCCAGGCGTATGTCTGACGGCGAGACTTACCAGTCGCAATCGTGGCATGTTTGGGTAAATCGTGAATAGCTTTAGGGATTCCTGCTTGTTCGAGATAACTAGGACTTGCAAAGAGTTGAACGGTGGCTTTCCCAAAGGGTTGGATCCTTAGAAGAGAGTCTTCGATAGCACCAACTCTCATTGCTATATCAAAGCCATCAGTTAAGGGATTGATGGCTCTATTTTGTATTTCATGCACCAGGCGAATGTTGGGATATTGCTTAAGAAACATCGGAATGATTGCCTTGATAAAGAGGTGGGTGAAGGCACTGGGGGCACTCATTCTAAGAATGCCTGTTGGCTCAGCTTGCTGGGCCTGAATGGTCGCTTCTGCTTCTTCCACTTCAGCTGCGATGCGATCGCAATAGTCAAAATAGAGCTTGCCCACTTCAGTGGGTCGCACCACTCGGGTCGAGCGCTCTAGCAACTGCGCTTGTAAAGAGGCTTCAAGCTGCTGAATTCGTCGAGTCACCGTACTTTTGGGTAAACCTAAACGCCGAGCGGCCCCTACAAAACTCCCCTGCTTGACCACTTGTGCAAACACAAGCATGGCGTTCAGATCGGTCATTGAAAGATTGTCCCGTTTATGGAATTATCAATCCAATTAAAGCAGCTTTTTAGTCATACTGTTCCAATGTATGGTGAGCCAAGAGAAATAGTAAACCAGCAACCGTGTCAAAGGGTAATGCCAATGGCCCCCAATCATTCGATTCCGTAGAAATGAACTGAAAACAGTAAATACGTTCAAGAATTTGACTTTTGGCCTTGATATTGTTCCCTTAATTGCTATTTTTTGCCCAACTTATTGTGAGCCAAAGTGCTCAGGAAAAAAATAACTTATGTCTCACCCCATTAAATTCTTGGCATTTGCTGGAAGTGCCCGCATCGAATCCTTTAATAAAAAGCTGATCAACGTCGCTGTTGAGGGGGCCACATCGGCTGGAATCGATGTAACGGTTTTGGACCTCATTGATTATCCGATGCCCTTGTTTAATGAGGATTTAGAAGCCAAAGATGGTCTCCCCGATTCAGTACTTCGGTTTAAAGCCCTCCTGAAAAGTCATCAGGGCTTCCTGATCGCCTGTCCCGAGTACAACGGTTCTATTACACCACTGCTCAAAAATGCCATCGATTGGGCCTCTCGGCCTGAACCAGGGGAAGCACCGATGGCCCTCAGTTGCTTCAAAGGCAAAGTTGCGGCCCTTCTCGCCACCTCTCCTGGCGGACTAGGAGGACTGCGGGGACTGGTCCATGTGCGCGCCATTTTAGAAGGAATTGGTGTTTTCGTTATTCCTGATCAAAAGGCAATTTCGGGGGCTTATCAAGCCTTTGATGATCAGGGCCATCTTATTAATGAGAAACAGGTTAAGGCGGTCCAAGCGATCGCGCTCAAGCTTGCTGATGTAACGACAAAGTTATCGCAGTCATAAGCGCATATCAAAAAAACGATAGAGCTATCTACCTCTCCGCAAACAAGCTGATTAACCTTTAGAGCAATTCTCTATGAACTATTCAGATAAACTAACCCGAGATAATTGTGTCTTCGTCCTCGTTGATTTTTTGGATGGCTTTTTCCCAGGTATTAAAACCATCAACCATGATTTACTGCGTAAGAATGCAGAAGCCTTTACGCGCTTATCGAAGATCTTTGATCTCCCCACCATTATGCTGGGGGAAGAGGGGGGCTTTCGTGGCAACTTCTTTCCTCAAGTTGTGGCTCATGCCGACCATGCCATTCGGGTCGAACGCCATACCCCCAGCGCTTGGGATGAACCGGAGTTTCAAGACCAGCTTGCGGCGATGGGTCGCAAAAAAATAGTTCTGGGGGGCATCTCCCTTGATATTTGTACGTTACAGCTCACGATTGATTTGATCGGGGCTGGGTATGAACCCTATGTCGTCGTTGATGTGTCAGGGTCCGATACGGCTCTCAACGAAACAGCAGCCATGATGCGCATGACCCAAGCCGGAGCGGTGATGGTTTCCTGGGCCTCGATTGCCTCAGAAATCATGAAGGATTGGCAGACACCAGAAGGGCCATTGGTAGGGCAGCTTTATCAAGACTTTAGCTATTGGGGTAATCGGATCTAGCCCCACTGAGAAATAAGAGTATTGCTCCAACCCAATCGAATACATCATTCCCATGTCTTCAATGGACGAGCACGAAGTTGAATTGATTATCTTGCAGACGAGAAAAATAGATATGCTACCAATCAAACGATGGATGTTCGCTGTTGCGATCTCAATCATCGCATCCCCGACTTTCATCACCTCTACCCTAACTGTTGTAACGGCTCAAGAGGCCGACAACAAGGCATACATCACGGCTGAGAATAAGCTAGTCGTTGCCGATGAAATGGCCATTCGTCAAGTTATTGCCCGTCTCAACCATGCCCTAGATGCCTCTGATTATCCCCTTTACGCCAGTTTCTTTGCAGAGGAAGCTGTATTTACCTCGGATTTTGGCAATGCCAATGGCTCTGAGAAAATTGTCCTTGCCCTAGAAGCATCGCGGCCACTGATCACCAATAAGCGACACGTTGCCGCCAACCTGGTGATCAGTGGCGTAGGAGATCAAGCCAAAGTCACAAGCTATTTAGTGGTGTTTGAGCGGGCAGAGTCCCTCACCTATGTCGGGTCAGCTATCAACATCGACACCCTGGAGAAGCGCGATGGGCAATGGGTGGTCGTGCGCCATGAAAGCGAATTAGATCCGGCAACCCTGAAGGCAATCCAATCCGCCATGAAAGCGGAGAAAGCCCAGTAATTCCTTACAACCCATAATCACGATGCTGACCTACGATCAATTTGAACCGAAATACGCCACTGTTAATGGTGGCGTTAAGCTGCACTACCGCCGTGGTGGTCAAGGAGACATTCCTATCCTGCTGCTCCATGGCTGGATGGGAACATCACACACCTGGCGCAAGCTCGCTCCCCTATTAGCAAAAACTCATACCGTCATTGTGCCGGACATGCGTGGCTATGGAGCCAGTGACATTACCATCGACGGCTACGATGCCGTTAACTCAGCTAAAGATATGTTGGGGATTTTAGAAGCAGAAGGGTTTGCCAACGTTCATGTGATTGGACACGACATGGGCGCTTTAGTTGCCATGGCCTTTGCCGGAACATTCCCAAATATAGCCCTGACCCTGACCTATTTAGATGAGCCACTAGTGGGTTACAACCTAGATAGATTTACCACCTTTACCGAAGAATGGCACGGTGGGTTGTGGCATTTCGGCCTCCATTATGCCCCTGGCTTGGCCGAAATTCTCTACAAGGACCACGAACAAGAATTGGTTGATTATTTGATGCCGCTGATGACGGCCAACCCCGATGCAGTGACATCAGAAGATCGGAAAATCTATGCTGCTAGCATGCTTCGTGAAAACGGAATCACAGGGAATGTGGGGTGGTATCGTGCCGCGTTTGAAACAGGTCGGCAATTAAGAGCCATCGGAGAACGAAAGCTACCAATGCCTGTTCTGGCCTACGGTGGTCAGTATGGTCTACCCAGCACATTTGAGCAGATGAAGATTGTCAGTGATAACGTTACAGGCGGCATTGTTAAAGGCTGTGGTCACCTCTTGCCGGAAGAAGCCCCCGACTTTTTGGCAGAACACATGACGGCCTTTTTCCAGTCCAACGCATAAACCGGCTTATCGCATCTAAGGAATTTGGTCAATGACACAGATATATTCACAATTCAAACATCAACGGGTGACGGTTAACGGTAATATTCAAATTCACTATCGCATTGGCGGTTCAGGGGAACCTCTCTTTTTACTGCATGGCTGGCCCCAACACTCGCTCATGTGGCATATGATTGCCCCCATTCTGGCAGAACATTTTACGGTAATTGCCCCAGATTTACGCGGTGCGGGTGGTTCGTCAATTCCGACATCGGGATATGACAAGAAGACAATGGCTGAAGATATCTACCAATTGATTCAGCAGTTGGGGTATCAACAAGCATCCCTATGTGGCTACGATCTCGGTTCGGGCGTGGCCTATAGCTTAAGTGCAGCTCACCCAGAGCTGTTTAAAAAGGTAGCCTTTATGGAGTTTGGGTTGCCTGGGTTTGGCTATGAACAGGTCATGCAGGCTTCCCCCGATTGGGATGCAGGCAGTAACTGGCATCTCTCTTTTTTCACCGTGCCTCAGGTAGCTGAGTTTGCCTTTCAAGGGAAAGAGCGACAATTATTAAGCTGGTTTTTCTGGCACATTTCCAACGACGAAGCGGCAGTGAGTCCGGCTCACTTTGAAGAATATGTTCGCCAAATCTCAAAACCTGGCGCACTCCGAGCCGGGATTGAATATTACGCGGCGGTTTGGCAAGACTTAGAGGACAACAAGAAACTGGCAGAAAACCCACTGCCCATGCCAGTGCTTGCGGTGGGAGGAGAAAGCAGTAGTGGTCTTTATGTCGCGGAATTATTTAAACCAGTTGCCACCCATGTTCAAGCCGTTGTCGTTCCAGAAGCCGGTCATTGGCTAGGTGATGAAAATCCCACTGCATTAGCCTCAATTCTGACAGAGTTCTTCTTAGATTGAGTCTATCTTCCCCCATCTAGGCTCTGCCTTCGTGAATTCCTAGTGCAGCACTTCATACCAATAAGCATCAAAAAGTGTAATTTTGATCCGCTATTAAACTCTGCCAGCAAAGGGTTTTACGAATTTTATGATTATGCTTTTAGGCTCAAATTGGTATCATTCATTCTTATTCATTAAATGGAGTTCCGTGAACTTAATGATTACGTTCGTGAATGTCTTTACTGTTCATTCTGGTCAACAAGAGGTTGCCTTTGAACGGATCCATCAAATTTATACCGAGGTGGTGCAAGACCAAGTGGGTTTTGTCGATGCAACGCTCCTCAAAAGTGATGATGGCACGACGGTTACCGCAGTTGCCCATTGGGATCGAGCAGACAGAATGGCGGCCCTATGGGGTATTCCTCGGTTTCAAGACCTGCATGATCAGGTCTATAGGGCTACGGTGTACACACAAGTCTGAATTAGACTGTAGTGAAGTCGTATAGAGCATCCTCATAGATATGGAAAATCCTATTTTGGTGCACGAAGAACTGATTAATGGAACTACCTTTGGCGACCTTCGTTTGCTCAAAAGGGGGCTTCATTATTCGATGCCATTCATCACCATCAGAGCGTAAGCATCCGTCAAATCAGCCAAGGTCGCGCAGAGCAAGTGGGCTTCTATCGCTTCTTAGAGAATGAAAACGTGTCCATATCTGAGTTGGTCAAAAGCCTCTGTGACCACTGCCAGCAACAAGTCAAAGGACGACACGTTTTAGCCGTCAGTGATACAAGTGAGGTCAACTTACAATCTCATTCAGGACGCTTAAAGCTAGAAGAGTTGGGTGTTGTCGGCAATGATCGCGATGTGGGCTTTTTTATTCACCCGACCCTCGCCTTAGATGCAGGGACTGGTTTCCCGTTAGGATTGAGTGCACTTCAACTGTGGACTCGGGACCCGAATCGTCCAACCGTCAAAGATAGAGGAGGATATCAAAACCTGCCGATTGAGGAGAAAGAATCCTTCAAATGGTTAGCATCTGCTGAGCGAAGTCAACACTGTCTGAAGACAGGAGGGGCTAGCCTGGTCACTCATATCGGTGACCGAGAATCGGACTTATATGAAGAGTGGGCAACGGTTCCCGATGCATTCAATCATCTCCTAGTCAGGGTTCGTCAAGACCGTCGTCTGCTAGGTCAATCCAAATCACTCTATGGATATCTCAAATCACGGTGGGGGATTGGATTTACCACGATTACGATTGAGTACGAATCCCGTACTCAGCGGATGGCTAGAGATGCAAAGCTACTGATCCGCTGTGCTCCAGTCAAAATTCAACGACCTGAACATTTGAAGGAATTGGACTATCCACCGAGTATTCAACTGTATGCCATCGAAGCGGTAGAACAGACAACGCCCAAAGGTCAGAACCCGATTCATTGGCGCTTATTGACCACTCACACGGTGGAATCCCTTGAGCAAGCGCTACAAATTCTGGAATGGTACAAATTCAGGTGGAGAATTGAGCGGCTTTTCGCGCAACTCAAGAAGACGGGGTTAGATCTTGAATCGACGCAACTCGAATCGGGTGAAGCAATTCAGCGCCTCACCGTCTTAGCCTTATCGGTTGCGATTGCGACATTGCAAATGGTGGAAGGACGAGACGAGCCACAATGGCCTGCATCTATCACTTTTACCGATGAACAGCAGCAATACCTGAAACAAATTGCCCCCACAGTCCAAGGTAAAACTACAAAGCTACAAAATCCTTATCCGATTAACTCCTTGGCCTGGGCAACTTGGATTGTTGCCCGCCTGGGTGGATGGAAGGGGTATCAGTCTCAAAGACCTCCAGGCACAGCAACGCTAACCCATGGCCTAAAACGGTTTGAGACGATGTTCTTTGCATGGGAAATAGCTCAAAACCGACTTATGTGTACACCGTAGGTCTATAGGGATGCGATCTCAAAGGTAGATCCCCATGTCTATGGGACTACTGTTGTTGTTACAGCCAATTCATAAGACCTCACTGCTTTGTCGAGTGCACCCTTTAAAGGCATCTCTCTGACGGTCGGTTTAAGTCTCGTGAGCTTAATCCGTCAGTAACTAACCTCTGTCACACCTTCCGCAAGTACCTCCACCATCAAGCGGCTTGGGAAGTCAATAGAATTTGCGATCGCAGGAATTGCAGTCAGCGAACTGTTCATCGAGAACCTGAGCGGTAATGCAACACAGACCAACTTTGAAGCATTTTATAACATCCCAATCACTCCGAATATTCGCATCACTCCCCTAATTTAAGTAATTACTAACCCTGGCAATCAAGCTGCAAACGGCACGATTATTACGGGCACTGTTCGAACGGTCTTTTCATTTTAAGTCTCATCTATTGCAAGTCTTTCAACTTATGAGAAGTCCGGCCTAGGAATGTATTTTCATCATCTCCAATCCTGGGTTGCCATCTTTTTAGTTGAGTTTTAGGCGGGCGTAAGCAAAGGATCGGGGATGCATGGCTCAAAGAAAAACGGGTCAAGGACAATAGATCCTGTACCCGAACCAAAAAACTATCATGACCCTACCATCGCAATTGCTAACCGTGCTAGCCCATGACGAATTTCTAGAACAAACTGAAGCACTCAAAGTATCAACCAGCCTGAGTCAGATGGTTTATATCGTTCTGCAAATGGGCTTGTTTCTAGCTCGCTGTCTTCTGGAGGATGAACTCTCAAGGCGCGCGAAAGCAGTATTTGTATGGCCTGTATGTACTACCTGCGGAACCCGCTTACATTCGAAGGGATGGGAATCTCGTCAGATGCAGACACTGGTAGGCACTATCTCTTGAAAGCGACGGGTGGGCCGTTGTCCCAAAGGATGTCCAGGCAGTCTGTTGACTCCCCTGGATCAAGCCATTGGGATTCCCCCCTATCAGCACAGCAGCGAAGAACTGGTGCGTCTGGGCTGCTTGTTGAGTCTGTTCATGCCCTATGAACTGGCCAGTTGGATGCTGGGTCAGTGGAGTGGTCTATCCGTGAGTCCATCCAGTTTGTGGAACTGGGTGCAATCCGTGGGTAACAAAGCTCAGCAGGAATTAGAAGCTCAACTCAACGCTCAATCATCAGGGACTCAGGCCCCTTGTGAAGCGATTTCAGAGATGTTATCTGCTCTACCTTTGGCCATTGCCGCCGATGGTGTGATGGTCCCCTTTCGCCCCACCCCGAACTCACCCAAGGGAAAAATCCAGTGGCGAGAAGTCAAAGTCGCCATCTTAGCTCGCCTGGGAACACGGGTTACCCGAGCTAAAAAGGAGGTCCCCCAATTACTGCGTCGAAGACTGGTGGCAGTATTGGGCGATATCGACCAGTTCATCCCTTTACTTCAACTCGAAGCTCACAAACAAGACTTTGAATCTGCTCCAAAAGTCATCTGGCTCAGTGATGGGGGACGAGGCTTCTGGCGAGTCTATCGCACCTTGTTCTCTCATTGTGCTGTGGCAGTCCTCGACTTTTTTCATTCAGCAGGCCATCTGGCACGAGCAACTAAAGCGATGTTTGGAGATGCCCGCTCTGCTCAAGCCCAAGCCTGGTTCCGGCACTGGCGACACCAATTGCGACACGGGCAACACCTACTTGTATTACGGTCCTTGACGATATTGATTCACTCACAACTGTTAACGGGAAAGTCTTTTTCAACGTTGCTCCAGGTGCAGGCTTATTTCCAACGCCATCATCACCACATCCGTTATCGGCACTTTGAACAGCAACAGATTCCTCTCGGGTCAGGAATGGTTGAAAGTGCATGCAAGTGGTTGATTCAGCAGCGCTTTAAGGGAGTTGGCATGCGCTGGAGTGAGGATGGTTTCAACCATTTACTGATCTTGAGAATTGCCTGGGTCAATGAACGGTTTGACTCCTTATTCCCAGAGGTGACCATTCCGAAAACTAAGGCATCCCCGATCCGCTAAATACGCCCGTTTTAGGCGTGATATTCATTGGGCTTTATGGCCATTCATAACGCCTAAAACTCTCTGATGACAACAGAATTATTTGCTCACTCTATTTCGCTTGTGCCCTAATGACAAAAAATTCAGATTCCTGGTCTATCAAAATCACGCTGCTCCTTACCAGCACCTTAACCATTATGGCAGGGGCCACCATTGCCCCCTCGCTCCCCGCGATGCAGGCCCATTTTGCAGAGGTCGAGAATGCCCAACTATGGGTCCGGCTATTGCTGACAACCCCAGCTCTCTTTATTGCGCTGGGTGCGCCCGTAGCAGGACAACTGGTTGATACTATCGGACGCAAATCTCTATTAATTGGCTCAGCAATGCTGTATGGTCTGGCGGGTAGTTCGGGTTTCACCCTTGATTCAATTTTTTTGATGCTTATTGGTCGGGCCCTGCTAGGGTTGGCAGTTGCCGGAGTGATGGTGAGCGCAACCACCTTGATTGCAGATTATTATCAGGGAGATCGCCGCTCTAATTTCATGGGATTACAGGCTGCATTCATGTCTCTCGGTGGGGTGATATTTTTGTCCTTGGGGGGAGCGATCTCTGATATTAATTGGCGATTTCCGTTTCTAATCTATCTGTTCTCATGGGTGCTGCTTCCCAGCATTGCTATAGCGCTATATGAGCCAGATCGCCTTCAAGCCAAAACTCCTAAAACTTTAAAAGCAGAGACTGAGCAAGTTAATACGCCCTTCAAGTTACTGGGATTAATTTATGGCTCAGCCTTTGTTACACAAGTTGTTTTTTACATGATTCCTGTCCAGCTTCCCTTTTATCTTGAGAAGCTATCAGGAGCCAGCGCATCTCAAAGTGGTATTGCCATTGCCTTCGTCACTTTATTTGCTGCCATTGCCTCCATCAACTATGGCAAGATTAAACAACACGTGAGCTATTTGAATATAGTTGCTATCGCATTTTTACTCATGGGAGTCGGTTACGTTGGCATCGGCTTAGTCGGCAACTACTACTCAGTCCTGTTGGTTTTAATCCCAACAGGCATGGGACTGGGGTTGCTGACGCCCAATTTAAACGTGTGGACCACCACCACTGTCCCGGCAGCATTGAGAGGTCGGGCATTGGGGGGACTCACCACTTGTCTCTTTTTAGGACAGTTCCTCTCTCCCATTGTGACCCAGCCCTTGAGCCAAGCTTTTGAATTAAGCGCAACCTATGGCTTAGTAGGTGTATGTCTGGTTGTGATGGGTGCCAATCTATGGATTTTCGATCGACAAATCAAAAACCTCGTGACTCGTCCACTTAGCAAATAAGGAGAATCCGTCAGAAGTGGTTAGCCAAATCCCTGAAAACAGCGATCACTACCCTCAATTTTCTTATTTTTATTGTTAAGCAGCCTGGAATATTTCTTCGAGTTCACTAATTCCTTGCATGAACTTCTTTCTTCGATCAGATAGTGACACGAATTCTGCCATTCGACTGCGAGGCCTCAAAAAGTTACTCACTTCATCCACCGCTTTGCAGAATCGGTGAGCAGCATTAAATTCACCAAATCCAAGGGTTGGGTGATACCTATGTTTGACGGGTCTGTGACTCTGTTCGACTGGATTCTCAGTGCAAGCTCTCACTTCATGTTCTACCTCCTCACCCAACTCTTCGGTGATCGCCCGAGGGTATGATGCTAAGCCATCTGTCGCGACTTTATCGGGTGGATCATCATGAAGCTCAATCGCCTGAGCAAAAAAGGCTTTGGTGCCTGCCATGTCTCGGGTTTCACTCAGGCGCACATCGACCAAATTGCCAGCATTATCAATGCCACGATAGAGGTAGCACCACTTGCCCTTGATTCGGATAAAAGTTTCATCCACAAGCCATACCTTGCCTACTTTTCCCTTCCGTTTAGTCCGAATCTGTTCCGTAAAGTGAGGCAAGAATTTCTCCTCCCAATCTCGCACGGTTTCATGGGTAAAAACAAAGCCTCGGATCATGAAGTACTCGGCCACATCTCGATAGCTAAGTTTGTAGCGTACTCGGAGTAGGAGTACCTGAAATACTATGTCTGTAGGGACCTCAATAAAGTTGAAGGGAGTGCCTGTACGTTCGTTGTAAGTCCGTCGGCATTGTTTGCAGCGGAACATGGGGTCCGACAACGATTCGTGTAAAAACTGATCATAGGGCTGAAAGGTAATAGCAGTAGATATCCTGGCCTATGCTTATACCAAACTCAGAATATTGCGAGGTCAAAATAATATAAAAATGAGGTCTGATGAGGGCAAATCTTTCATTTTTGGGTTTTTAGAAAATTTTGGCCTTATCGTCATCCCTGTTGCTTTTGTAAATGCTCAGAAAGCCCCAAATCACTAGCTGGCCTACCTTTCAGTAAATCTAATATGTGCTTTATATTGATTAGGCTTACCTTGACCTAAAGTTCCAAAATGCAAATATTAGAGCAATTATGACTTCTCATGTGTGATCCCAAGAAAATTCTCTTTACTACAACGATTGCCTAGTAAAGATTTAAGGTCTTATGACTACTTTTTACACGAATCGTTGCCATACCCCTAATAGACTTCCTGAAGTCTATTATCTAAGCACTTCTACACGAAAAAGGTGTCACATCCTCTCGTGTGCAGAACTTAAATATGTTGATGTTCTTGTACAGTGAGAAGTTTCTCAA
Organism: Acaryochloris marina S15; assembly: GCF_018336915.1. Taxonomy (GTDB): domain Bacteria; phylum Cyanobacteriota; class Cyanobacteriia; order Thermosynechococcales; family Thermosynechococcaceae; genus Acaryochloris; species Acaryochloris marina_A. Next base: position 40,255 of record NZ_CP064921.1, read on the forward strand.
GACAAGTCATTCCTATCCATGAGAGACAAAGCTAATAACGTAGAATAATCCTTAGAACCTTTTACCTAAAGCTTATACAGCGTCTGGCTCTTGACAGTATCACCTGCTGAGCAGATGGTGAGTAGTGTTGATACCTAGCTTTCTGGGTACTGATGAGGTAGCTTATTTGGTCGAAGAATATCTTTGCTGTCATAGCACTATAGGTCGATTCTGTACTTAAAATATGTGACCCAAGAGATTGTAAAAATATACCTTGATAATGTTGCTTACTAAGACGCTATCTATAGCGAAGAAAGTCGGAACTTCTATGAATCACCATTTGAATCCCCTACAGAGAGGTTAGCTGCATTTTAGATAAAAGATGGGAATCGTATGTCTGAAAATCAATGATTGCAAGGCTTTCAGGTATATTCAGGTTAAAAACCAAAACTTGTAAAACCTTGAAATACTTATGTGGGAACGGTTCTGGCGATTCTTGTCTTAGAAGAAACACAACTTTTAGGAGCTGTAAGCCTTGCTGTAAATGTATTTCAGCCTTAGAGTTGTTTTCTGTCCAAATAGACCCTCAACCCCGATCTCAACGCATTGAGCAGTTCCTCATCCTGAAAAATTTACAGGTGGCCCGAGGTTCATTGCCTTGGTTTAAAGGGATCAAGAAGGGGGCAGTTCATTCACATTTACGGGGAAACCGAATTTTGAGATGATGTCGCGATTAGTTTTTGAGTGTCGGCAATGAGTCGATCGCCCCATCCATTTTTACGTTGATAGTCAGCTTGAGCCAATTTAGGGTCGATGCGAAGTGCAGCTTTAGCAAGTTGAGTGGCTTGAGCTTGATTCCCCTGCTTGGCATAAGCTGTGGCTAATGCAAGCTGTGGTTCTGCCAAAGTGCTGTCGAGACTGATGGCTTGCTTCAATTGGGTGATGGCCGCCTCAATATTATTCTGTTCATAGTACAGTAGCCCCAGATTGTTGAGGACCGGTATAACCTTGGGATTAACGTTAATGACTTTTCGGTAGTCGGCGATTGCCCGGGGATATTGCTTCAACAGATGGTAAGACATCCCTCGATAGACGTAGGCTGACGTGAACTTAGAATCGATGGCAATGGCTTTGTTATAATCTGCGATCGCCGAATCATACTGCGTCAAAGAATGATTAGCGATTCCCCGATACACGTAAACTTGTGCTAAATCAGCTTCAATCCGACGGACTTTATGGAAATTCTTGAGTTCTTTGTCGAGAGCTTGTCTACCATCAGGATCATCAATATTGAGCCACTTACGTCCGGCCTCAAGGAGCAACTTAGCTGCATCCGCCGATTTTCCGGTTTGGATAGCTTCTGTAATATTAGGAGCATATTCTGCTACCCGTTCTTGACTGGCTTTAGTGCTTGCTTTCTTGACCTTGTTTCCTTCTTCAAGGGCTTTTTGGTACCGCACGATTGCCTGATCATAGTCCGCGATTGCTTGAGGAAACTGTTGTGCTGCTAGGTGTGAAGTCCCTCGACTATTGTAGGCATAGGTATAATCAGGGTTGAGTGCAATGGCTCGATCAAAATCTGAGATCGCCTGGGGATACTGCTTTAGCGCAGCGTAGGCATTCCCCCGATTAAAATAGGCTTCTGCATAATCAGGATTAAGTGCAATGGCTTGATCAAAATCCGAGATCGCAGCTTGATAATTACCTTTTTGAATTTTGTCGCCTGCTTGTAAAAACCAATCATCTGCCGTCAATGCCGTACTTGTCGGCTCCACCTTCTCCCCAGTGAACCCTAACTCAGGACTCACGGTAGCCGCCAATCCCAAGAAGGTATGAATCGGAATCCCCAAATTGAAGCCCGTCTTCACGTAGACCGTTTCAGTTTTTTGCTCCTGTTGTTGAGCATCGGCACGGCCATGGATGCCAATGAGCTTCCCCTCACTATTGAGTACTGCGCCGCCACTCATTCCTGGCAAGGTATTGTTGCTGTAGACCAACGCATAGCCATCAGCTAACGGGCGTTTTGAATTGGCCGTAATCTCACCTTTAGAAAATGTCCAGATTGATTCGGTAATTGCGGCAGTAGGCAGAGGGAAGCCAGACACATAGATCGAAGCCCCGACTTTTGCAGAGTTAGAGTCCCCTAATTTCGCGACGGGATATTTTTTTGAGCTGGTAAACTCCACGAGGGCTAAATCCACATTCGGCAATTTCTTCACATCGCTGTAGTTCAATGGATGCTGCTGCTGGTCAGCGGTGATGATGCCATATTCATCTGGAGTTGCCACCACATGAGCCGCAGTCAACACAGTGTAAATGTTCCCTCGCTGCTTGATAATCACCCCAGACCCTGAATTTTGGCCCTCGATCTGAACAGTGACGGCTTCCGCGATCTCGCTCACTTCAGTAGAGTTCAAAGCTTGAGCTGTTTGAAATGGTGCTGCCACAATTGCGGCTACACCTAATGGAAGCAAATACGAGGGAGTTATCATGAGCGTTTATACCTATATTAATTATTAATTGTGATTTAGAGCAAAGAGATAGATCTATTGCAGTAGGGGTTGAGCCGAGGTACGAGTAAAAAGATGCAATATGCTTCCAGAACCTAGATATAGCAGTACTTTCAGCTATTCTCAACAACAGTAGAATAGTGGATACTTATCTACATAGATAGCGCTTGGATTCTATGTGTAACATGGCTTTCATCAACTTTTTTAATGAACTGTACTCGTTGTTGATGCGATCCCAAGATAGCTTTTGATTGCCTCTATTATCGTTAACGTGCTCAGATTGAATCTTATAAGTGGTAGGATGTCACCTACATCAAAATCGCTGAAGTTCCCTCAAAGTAAATCTTTCACTAATTCCAGTAGTGATCAGGGTGTACGAGTTTTGATGATTTACCTACACGAAATGCTGTATATCTATTTCGTCTGAAAACCCTGTAACTACGTTGCGATTGTCCTGGTTGAGAATAGATGAACATATTTGAATATATAGGTTCTGGAACCATTTTTCATCTTTTTACTCGTACCTCGGCTCAACCCCTTCAGGGTTAATTTGAAAAGCCATACATTGTAGATAAAAATCTACGGCATAGAGGGCTAATTTTTTCCGAAATTCTTGCTGAGTATGTTCTGTATCCAATTGCGGATGGATATGTTTTTGAACGCTTACCCAAGTTTTAGAGGTCAAGGGCACTGGGAAACTAAAGGTGGGAATTGTAGATTTCATAGGATACAGAGGGAATAAATTACAAGTAGGTTGAGAGAAGATGAGTGACTCTAAAGATATCGTCTGAAATAGGGTAATAATTTTCTTAATTTCAGTTGAAAGAAACAGGAAAGATTTCGAATTGTGATCCCTGTTTGAGTTGATAATTCTGTCCAAGTTTTACCCTGAATATGGTGAGCAATCGCTAGGTATTGAAAGGTGATTTCGGGGTAGTTATTTATAGAATAGGTAGAGAGTAATTGCTCAGGGTCGTTCTCTAGAAACAACCGCAGATTTTCATAATCTTCAGTCTGTGAAGTTTCAATACCTATATTAGGAGCTATATATTCTAAAACTTGTGGGTCATAGTAGAGTGTGAGCTGCAAATTTTGCTCATTGATCACTTCTAGAAATTTAAAGCGAAGTATAGAATTTGCCCAAGCCATCACTGTTCTATTAGGTCGATACAATTCAAGCTTTTTACAGATATAAATCCAGGTTTTCTGTTTGACTTCGTTGTATAAGTCTTCAAACATAGGAGGTGAATAGTAGTGAGCATATCTCCTCAAGCGAGAAAATCGCTCTGATTGCTCGATTAGCATGATTAACCGAGTCAGTCTCTCCTGTTTAGCTACTGATTTTGAAGGATGTGTACGAGCCTTCAAGACTAGTTCTAGTAACTGCCGTTCTAGGACATCTTCATGACTTCGCCCTGTTAATTGTAAAAGTTGGGCGAAGGCTTGCTGTTGAGGTATCGATCCTTGCAAATGGCTGTGAGCTTGCAACAGTAATTCCAGCAGTGCTTGATCCATTGGGATAGTGGTTTTCAGATTTTAATTAGAGGCTTGAGCACGATACTTATGCAATGGGGCTGAGCTAGATTTCATCTGCATATAGATTCTGTCCAAATGCTGTTCACTTAGGCTGCAACAATTGGTATTAAAGGGATTAGAGGCATCACCTTCTTTCTTGATTTCTGTCTAGGTTTCATCTTTTTAGAGGGGTACTTTGAACGCTGTTTCTTCACAACTCGTGGATAATATCGGTTGGCTCTTTCCGGTAACTCTTCATCAAGTAGTTCACTCATCAGCCATGCAACTTCATGTTCAAACTGCTCATTCAACAGTCCCTGAAACTTGCGGACAGCTCTACAAATCACTTTGACACTGGCTGTGAATCCTATCTTCAAAGGTGAAATTTCAGCTTCAGCTGCTGCCTGTGACATTAATTGACGCACAACCCAATGCCCGATCAGTAAACCGTAGACTTCCTGGATCACATCTCGGGGATTTTCAGAACGCACTTCGACTTTTCGTTCTACCAGATGAGTTTTGAATTCATCGATGTTCACCTCTTCTTCCCAACGCTGATGAACATCCCTAGCTAACAAGGTTGCAGGAAATGACACATCATCAAATAGGTCAGTGATCAGCCGATAATTTTTGGGCTTCTTCGTCGAAAATGTCAGTACTGAGTATCCAAGATGTTAATTGAGAATTTTAGGAAAATTAAGTTCTTGAAATAGTCAATTTCTCAGAAAAATCTTATTCAATAGTCAATAATACTAAGAATATCGATCTTAGATACTCAGTCCTGACACGTTTCATCATCTAATTGATCATGAGATGCCCCCTTGAGGATATGACTCTGATTCAATTTCAGACAACAGAGATTCAGAGGGAGATTCGAGGGAAGTCATTGTTGCCAGCATCTGTTGTATGTCCATGCCAGTAGATTGCTGAAATTGTTCTAGAAAAGCGGCCAGTTTAGTAGCAGTGGCACCTCTCTGGGCATCAATCACAGTAATATTCTGGACATTAACCTCTGGCACACTCTCCGCCATCAGCTTAGTCAAAATATGGAGCTGCTGAAACATGAAAATGTCTTGTGCCGCCGCTCCTGCTGCTTGCCAAGATTGCCCTAATTGGCGAGTGCCAATCGCTTGGGCTTTGCCTTCTTCAATAATCTGAGCTGCTTTACCTTTAGCAGTTGCGATCGCAACCTCACAATCCGCCTCTGCTGGCGCAATTACATCGGCCTGGAGCTGCTGTTTTACTTGGTGAATTCGCTCCGTTTCTACCGCTGCCTCTGCTTCGACGCGGGCCACCTGGATGCCTACCACAGACTCAACCTCCTCAATCGCTGCCACCCGCTTGCTTAAAGCATCACGCACTCGCTTTTGGGCATCAGCTTTAGCAATTTCTTCATCTCGTTGCAGCTGCCGTAAGGCAGTACGGCGCAGATTTGCAGAATCAAGAACTTGAGACTCTGCCGTGGCCTTTGCTTCGGCAATCCGCGCATCTCGAATCAGTTCTGCCTGTTGCTGGCGGCCTAAAGAATCTAGATAGCTGACCTCATCGGCAATGGTTTGGATCTGTAAACTATCGAGTAATAATCCCAACTTTTCTAGATCCGCTTCAGCTTCTTCTAATAGGCTCTTTGCAAAGGCAATCTGGTCAGAGTTTGCCTGCTCAGGGGTTAGGCTCGCTACGACTCCACGTAAATTCCCTTCCAGGGTTTCTTTGGCAAGCTGCTCAATCTCTTGGCGTTTTTTGCCCAAAAGGCGCTCAATAGCGTTATGAATGGTGGGTTCTGTTCCAGCAATTTTAATATTGGCGACTCCAGTCACAGTCAATGGAATGCCGCCCTTAGAATAAGCCCCGGTCACCTGGAGGTCGATGATCATATTAGTTAGGTCCATGCGGAAACTCTGCTCTAACAGAGGCATCTGCAAACTGCTGCCCCCTTTCACTAAGCGATAGCCCTTTCTTTGACCATTGGCGAGCTGAGTATGAGGCCCCGCAAAGATTAACACTTCGCTGGGTTGACAAATGCAGTAGAAATTCTTGGTGACACTCCAGCCTGCAGCCAAGCTAAGGCTGCTCAGACCAAGCAAGAAGGTGATCAGTTCCATAATTATGCTCCTTGTTGAGGCAAAGGGTGGGTAAGAGACTGCGGCCCATGGGTCTGGGTCAAGGTACCTACGATGTCAATGCCCAAAGTCTGGTGTAGGCTATCAAGAAATTGGTGGACCACTTGGGGGTAAACCCTCAGCAAGCTAGCCACGGCCTCACCATCGCCGTTATCCACCACCTTGACCTGGTGCAGATGAAGTCGTTCAGGAATTTGGACTGCTTCCCGCAACACAGTTTCAATTTGCTGGATCAAAAACACTTGAGAGGCATCGGTACCAATGTCTTGCCACACTTCAGCAAGCATGTCATTGACCCGGGCTGCCGCTCGGGCATTTTCTGCCAAAATCGCTGCATCACCTTGTTCCCGTAGTTCGGCTGCTTGCTGCTGGGCTTGAGCCGGTAGGACTTGGTCAGCCTGCAACCGCAGCCGCTCTACGTCAGCCCGCAGTTTCTGCAAAATTTGCTCTACTTTAGCCCGCCGCTCATTGGTTGCGGCCACAGTAATTTCTTCTTCAGATCGGGCCTGGCGCTCCAATTTAGCTTTAATTTTGCGGAGTTGATTTTCTTGCTCTAAAACTACGGTTCGATCTTGGGTTTGGGCAACTGCCGCCTGTTCTTGGCATTCCGCCTCTATCTGTTCTGCGGTCGTGAGTGCATCGGATTCTGCCACCTCAGCATCCCGCAAGATCATGGCAATCCGCTGTCGCCCCAGCGAACTGAGATAGTCCACATCATCGGCCACGCTTTGAATTTTGAGAATATCGAGATGTAGACCCAACGTTCTCAGTTCTCGACTGACATCCGAGGCGATGCGTTCAGCAAACTGGAGGCGATCCTCATTCACCTGTTCAGGGGTCAAGGTTGCCACCACGCCCCGCAGATATCCGGCTAGGGTTTCCTGAGCCACCCTAATAATTTCAGTGCGTTTGTGACCTAGAAAGCGTTCAATGGCGTTGCCAACCACCCGCGAATCGCTCGAAATTTTGATATTGGCGATCGCTTGAATATGCAGGGGAATACCGCCCTTAGAATAGGCGTTATGGACTTCCACCGGTACTGCCATCGTCGTTACATCCATCCGCTTAACAGTTTCTACAATCGGAATTCGAATGGCTCGGCCCCCTGTCAATACCCGATACCCTAGCTTTTGACCATTGGGGGTCTTCCACTTGCGTCCTGAGAGAATAACCACTTCATTCGGTTTGCAAATGACCAAAAAAGCTTTTAAGAACCAGATGCCGACCAAGCTGCCTAAGACAGTTACGGTCAGGGGCAAGCCAACACTCCATAGGTTAGGAGACGAAGGTCCTTTAACAGAGGACTCAATCTCTTGGGAGGAAGTCGTCTTTTCTGTTGACTGGGCCAAGATGGCATCCAATCTTTGGGACAAGATGAGTTGCTGATTCATCGCAAAATACCTCTATCGAAAATGCTGATTGCTGTAGAAATGAGTGGGGAGCGTACTATATGTAATCTCTTAGAAGCGGGTCAATACCAAGACCCATACATTCTTGTTGGGCCAAGATATACAAACTATCCTCAGAGATGACCAGGACATAATTGTCTTCAACAGCTACAACGAGAACCGAATTGCCCCGTTCAAAATCCTCCGAATCGTAGGCAAAGGCCCGCAGATTGAGGACAGAATCACCGATATTGATTCGTACCTTTCCTGGGTGGCCATGTCCAAACGGAATGTTAACCACTCCGTACAAGCCGATTAGCTGCTCCGATGGCATGAAACTGTCAACAGCTTGATTGCCTCGATGACACCAAATCAAGCCGATAATCCCTCCCCCGCAACTAATACCAATCGCAATCGCAAGACAGATCATTACAAACATGCGCATTTACCTTGAATTCTAGGAAAGAAGGGTATTCAAAAATATCCATGGGATAGTTGATTTTGCCCAGGTCGAGCTAAATCCTCTAGATGTTCAGGACCTCCTCCGCTACGAGACCTTTGAGGTTCTACCTTTAATCGTTTAGATTCAGATTGATAGGCATCAACTGTGTTGACTTGAGGCTGGCCTTTAAGTGGTGAAAAGAGTGCAATGCAACTCATACCAAGAAGTAACAAGCATGGGAAATATAGATGCCTCACAGTTAAACCTCAGGTCATTTTCTATAAACTTGCCAGAGCATTCAGAAAGCTGTGATTTCAATTGATCTCTGCTGGTAGTATCACAGGTGAAGAAGTAAGCCATCTGGATTAATTTGAAACAAAAAGGTATCGGGTAGATAGCTAGGATGCTTGATAATTTTGGGATGTGTTTCATGAGCTACCTCCTAAAATTTTTCCTGTTTTGAAAGCAGCGACACATGTTTCAGGGTCAGTTGCCTTGCTATGAGAGCAAATTAAGACCATCACTCTCAGAAGTAGTAGATTGAGTAGATCACTTCTGCGATGAACGTCAGGGCAAACACCGAAATCGCCTGTGGTTCAGTAAGATAGAAGTCAGCCTACAGATGTCATCAATAAATCGACATAATACGATTCATAATGCTTATTATTTGTATTCTTGATGATATTATTTGCGTAACTTCTTCATAAAATCATCATAATATCCACAAGTCAAGCCTAAAATATCATCATGGCATCATCCAATCGAGGCAAACCCGCTCTGCAAGCATCTGCAAAAGGAGTAGAGCAAGCCCAGCAAATCTTCAAACGGAAGGGCTTGACCCGACAGGGTATGGCCCAAACCTTGGGAATTGATCGCTCTGTGGTCGGCAAATTTTTGAGGGGGGAAAAGATCTGGTCCCAGAAGTTTGAAGAGATCTGTGATTTTTTAGAGATTCCTTGGCAAGATATTGCTGAGGGTATGGCTCCTACACCTCAGTTTTCTCAGGGGTCACCGGAAGTACGAAAAGCCCGCCAACAACTACGAGATTATATTGAGCAACGCTGTGGTGCTATACGCATTCTCGGCATGGATAAGGCTCAGCCTGTAGAAGCAATCTATACCCAATTGCGGGTTTTACAGGGAGATAGTATCTATCCCTCGGCGGGGAATGATACCCAAACCATCACAAAGTTGACAGAAAGTCTTAATGGCAAAGAGGCCATTGAAAAATACTCCCATCTTCATATTTTAGGACTGCCTGGATCGGGTAAAACTACATTTCTGAAATACCTGGCTCTGCAATGCGTTCAGGGAAAACTGATGCCAGAAGTAGTGCCTATTTTTGTGGCTTTGCGAGACATTGCCCAACCCTTGAAACAGCAGGATCTTTTGACTTGTATCAGTGAGGTTTATGGGAAAACTTGTGGCCTAGATCCGGCTCTGCTCCGGCAGCTTTTTGATCAGGGGGCCGTTTTATTGTTACTGGATGGCGAAGACGAAATTCCTGTGGCTCAGGCTCAGACCCTGGCTTTAACCGAGTTTGACCTGTTTTACAAAAATCGAGTTGTGATTACCTGTCGAACAGCAGCTAGTCGTCAGGTTTATGAACAATTTACCCAAGCCACGATTCAGCAATTTACGGACAACCAGATTGAAGAATTTGCCCAGCATTGGTTTCGGGCTACTCCTGATCAGGCGACCTCTTTCATGGCTTGGCTAAACACAAACAAGGCTGACTTCAGAGATAGCTTCGATTTAGCCAGTACCCCCTTGTTATTGACCCTTCTATGTATTGCTTTTGAATCCGCTCGCGAAAAACCGCAAAAGCGGCATCAAATTTACGAGATGGCGTTTGAACATATTCTTGGAGATTTGAACTATGGCCATATGCTGCCTGCAGCCACGGTCATCCCTGCCCAGACCTATCAAGAGAAAATGACGTTATTGAAGACTATAGCTAGAGCAGCCTTTGACTATGATGACAAAGTTTTTCCGGCTTCGCGAGCATTTCTAAGCCATGCGAGTATCGATCTTGAGATACAGGGCGGTTTATCACCCACTGAGTTTTTGCGGGAGTTGGAGGCGAGCTACGGCATCATCACTCAGGATTCATGGAATCACTATCGATTTTCGCATCTGTCGTTTCATGAATATTTTGTGGCTTTAGCCCTCCTTGATGAAATCAACACAGATACCGAGGCTGCATTCTCAGTCCTTTTCAATGAAACCCATCTGTTTAATTCTGCTTGGTATGAAGTGTTTTGGTTTATTGCTCAAATGCTTCCCCTTCAAAAAGCAGAAGGTTTTTTGGAGACGTTCAAAACTAGACTTAGCGACTATTTACAGGGTCAGGATCCACAAGCCTTGGAGCAGGTTCAGGAGGGAGGTGAGATCGCAACCCGTATCATCCATCTTTTCAAAACTCACAGGTCCAGCCCAACCTCAGCCCGCCAAAGTTTAGATACCCATCCTATTCAATCTGCCATCACCATCCGTGCCTTTTGCTCAGACTATTATTATCGATTTGACCCGGCACGTCGGATCAGTCGAGTCTTTGATGTGGGCTATCAATTCAGCCATGACTTAGTGTTAGCTCACTGCTTCAAGTGCAATCTTGGGCCAGTGCCAAAACGCAGTCTCAAGGCTGGCAAAAATTTTGATTTTGCCGATGCTCTAGTACATGTCTGGCATCAACAAGAACTGCAACAACAAAATCAGACGCTTGAGACCATCGATGAGGTCCGAGCCTTATTCTTTGACTATGTGCTCCAACATCCAGACCAATTTTCTCCAGTCTGTAGGCAGTACTTTTCAGGGGAGGTCCGTCGACTTGAAGAGCTGGCAAAACTCTCTAAGCGCCAAGAAATTATTGAAAAAAGCAAATTAGTGGCTGATATTTCTAACCCGGATCAAGAAGAACATCCCTTTCTCGGATCTAAAAAATTTCGGTTTCCTACCCTCGCCTACGATCATCCTGAAGCCGTCATCACCCTGAGTAACTATTACTACGGTTGTACCTTATTGTGTGATTGTTTTTCTGCTGAGCAAGCCTTGCCTCTTCAGCAGAAAATCTTACAAGGGTTGTTCTGATGGTGATGTTTCGTAGTCACCATACGTTGTAAGACATAGACTAGAGAAGATCCAAAGATGCGCACAGGAAGCGTAATATATTTACAATAAATCTCACAAAACACTAATGGTTTCTAGAATCAGTGATTTTAAAGGCTAAATCGTTCGCAATTTAGTTCAGTCAAGGACATACAGCATTAATGGCTAAAAAAACAGCAGCCGCAAAGAAAAAGACAGCCGCAAAGAAACAAGATATTCAACCCTTGGTCGGGAAAGAACTACTCAGTAAGCTCAAGGACTTATCTCACCTATCAAAGCGGGAAAAAGCGAAAGAGTGTGGCTATGTAGTCGGCAAGCAAGTTAACCTGAGTGGTTTTATGAATGCCATTTTGGAAGCCAAGGGCATTTCACTAGATGGTGATGCCAATAGCGACGGTAGAGGTCGAGAGGCAACCTATCGGATCAAAGTTCATCAGAATGGGCAGATGGTTATCGGGTCTACCTACACCGAAAGGATGGGTTTACAGACTGGCGATGAGTTTGAAATCAAGCTCGGTTATAAGCACATTCATTTAACTCAATTAACGGATGATGAGTAGAACAGTATTGCTAAAAACCGTGACTCAATTTCACTATAGGCACTAATTTTTCATATTAAGATTTGGATGTTTCAGAACAGTGGAACGAATTAGCTACGTGTAGATAAGGACCATTGACGTACCCTTAAATCACTCTTGCCTCATTCTCAATAAGCCCGATCTCCATGCCCCCTCCACCCAAATTCCACGAGTTTCCAGTACTTTCACCCCTTTAAGGGGTTAAGCCGACATACGCCTAATTTTTCTCACAGGATCGCCGAAAGCCAATATTGAAGAGAGTTTTAAGACTTCAAGCTATCAAGTATTTACACTCTTCAAACTAGGGTAACACTTTTGCTGAAAAGAAAAAGATTAGAAGTACTACTATGCAAGGGGCTTATGGATTTTTGAATTATACAAGAGCGTTATCCTGGCATACTAGAACTTGAACCATACCCACTCTAATTACATCGGGCGTAAGCAAAGGATCGGGGATGCATGGCTCAAAGAAAAACGGGTCAAGGACAATAGATCCTGTACCCGAACCAAAAAACTATCATGCCCCTACCATCGCAATTGCTAACCGTGCTAGCCCATGACGAATTTCTAGAACAAACTGAAGCACTCAAAGTATCAACCAGCCTGAGTCAGATGGTTTATATCGTTCTGCAAATGGGCTTGTTTCTAGCTCGCTGTCTTCTGGAGGATGAACTCTCAAGGCGCGCGAAAGCAGTATTTGTATGGCCTGTATGTACTACCTGCGGAACCCGCTTACATTCGAAGGGATGGGAATCTCGTCAGATGCAGACACTGGTAGGCACTATCTCTTGAAAGCGACGGGTGGGCCGTTGTCCCAAAGGATGTCCAGGCAGTCTGTTGACTCCCCTGGATCAAGCCATTGGGATTCCCCCCTATCAGCACAGCAGCGAAGAACTGGTGCGTCTGGGCTGCTTGTTGAGTCTGTTCATGCCCTATGAACTGGCCAGTTGGATGCTGGGTCAGTGGAGTGGTCTATCCGTGAGTCCATCCAGTTTGTGGAACTGGGTGCAATCCGTGGGTAACAAAGCTCAGCAGGAATTAGAAGCTCAACTCAACGCTCAATCATCAGGGACTCAGGCCCCTTGTGAAGCGATTTCAGAGATGTTATCTGCTCTACCTTTGGCCATTGCCGCCGATGGTGTGATGGTCCCCTTTCGCCCCACCCCGAACTCACCCAAGGGAAAAATCCAGTGGCGAGAAGTCAAAGTCGCCATCTTAGCTCGCCTGGGAACACGGGTTACCCGAGCTAAAAAGGAGGTCCCCCAATTACTGCGTCGAAGACTGGTGGCAGTATTGGGCGATATCGACCAGTTCATCCCTTTACTTCAACTCGAAGCTCACAAACAAGACTTTGAATCTGCTCCAAAAGTCATCTGGCTCAGTGATGGGGGACGAGGCTTCTGGCGAGTCTATCGCACCTTGTTCTCTCATTGTGCTGTGGCAGTCCTCGACTTTTTTCATTCAGCAGGCCATCTGGCACGAGCAACTAAAGCGATGTTTGGAGATGCCCGCTCTGCTCAAGCCCAAGCCTGGTTCCGGCACTGGCGACACCAATTGCGACACGGGCAACACCTACTTGTATTACGGTCCTTGACGATATTGATTCACTCACAACTGTTAACGGGAAAGTCTTTTTCAACGTTGCTCCAGGTGCAGGCTTATTTCCAACGCCATCATCACCACATCCGTTATCGGCACTTTGAACAGCAACAGATTCCTCTCGGGTCAGGAATGGTTGAAAGTGCATGCAAGTGGTTGATTCAGCAGCGCTTTAAGGGAGTTGGCATGCGCTGGAGTGAGGATGGTTTCAACCATTTACTGATCTTGAGAATTGCCTGGGTCAATGAACGGTTTGACTCCTTATTCCCAGAGGTGACCATTCCGAAAACTAAGGCATCCCCGATCCGCTAAATACGCCCAATTACATCCTTTCTCTTTTGAGTGTTGTGTGAATTGTGTTGGGTTATAAACAGCATGGATATTGCAAAATGCATCTCAGCTTTTATTCTTCTATGGGTATTTGTTCTACTATGCAAAAACTTAAAAAAGTTTGTTGAAGGATATGATTTGGGCGAATCTGCATTGCAGGATAGCTTTCTGACCTTAGGCGATTTCTGGGAAAGAACTCACGGGATTTTCGGTCACTTGATGCGATAGTAATGCATTGAATCTAACTCTGAGTATGCGTGAACAATTAACGTGGAATCAAATTAAAGATCTGAAATTTGCCTCTTCAAAAATGACAGGAATCCGCCGTCGTGCTTTCCAGGCAGACATCGCCCTCAAATACTGTAACGGGAACCCCAATCTCACAGAACTGATATTTGGTTGGGGTCGCAATACGGTGGCAACAGGTTTAGGCGAGAAGCGAACAGGGATGATTTGTGCGGGTGCTCAGTCCGGTTTCTGTGGTAAGAAACGTTGGGAAGACCTTCACCCAGAGGTCGCAACAGCCTTACGGGAACTCGCAGAAGCCCATAGCCAACAAGACCCTACCTTTTCCAGCTCCACTGCCTATACTCGCTTAACAGCAGCTGCCGCTATCGAACACCTGAGTGGACAAGGGTTTCCTCCCAAGTCTATCCCTGCAAAGAGTACGATGGCCGTCGTCTTGAATCGGTTAGGCTATCGACTCCGCCCCGTCCTCAAAGCTAAACCCCAAAAAAACTGCCGGAAACTGATGCCATCTTTGACAACCTCAAACACAAAGACCAATACGACTCTGACAGCACGGTCAAACGGTTGAGTATTGATTGCAAAGCCACCGTTGAACTGGGGGAGTCTTCGCGTCGGGGCAAGACTCGAACCCAAACGCAAGCTTGTGACCACGATATGGGGAGTGGGCCAAAATATATTCCCTGCGGCATCCTAGATGAGGACACCAATACGTTACACATCACCTTTGGTAATTCCCACAAAACGAGCGATTTTATGGTCGATAATCTCCAGGATTGGTGGAACACCCTTGCCCTCAACGAACAGCAAACCCTTCAGCTCATCCAGATCAAGTTGGATAACGGTCCTGAGAATAGTGGGGTACGCACTCAGTTCCTCAATCGACTTGTGACCTTTAGCGATCACATCGGCACCGCTATTCACTTGCTGTACTATCCGCCCTATCACAGCAAGTACAACCCCATTGAACGATGTTGGGGGATTTTGGAGCAACACTGGAACGGAACTTTGTTAACCGATGTTGATACCCTGTTGGGATGGGCTAGAACCATGACTTGGAAGGGTAAGCATCCCGTTATAACTTTGACACAGAAGATTTATGAAACAGGGATTTCGTTGACTAAAAAAGCAATGAAAGGGATTGAGAAACGATTGGAAAGAAATCCTCAATTACCCAAGTGGGACATCCTCATTAAGCCAATTTAGTCCGTGAGTTCTTTCCCAGAAATCGCCTTAGTACAAATATTATTTGTTGTAAGCCTAAGTCAGGCTCTCTGGGAATTAGCGTGATAGCCGCTAGATATAGTGTTTAGGTCAAGGCAAAAGTCTGATACCCATTGAGGTCAAGCGAAATCCTTTGGAAGAGCCTTTCAATATCGAAAATACCGTAGCATCGTCTTTTTAGGACCTTAACTCGGTTGTTAAATCCTTCGACAAAGCCACTGGTCCATCCCTCCAGAAAATAGTTGGTCATCTCATCCATCCAATTGTTGACAGTGGTCAGGAAACTCTCAAAATCCTTGATGTCACTTTTGAGGACTCGTTTACACCAAGCCCGGATGGCACATTTAGCTCCGTTTTTGTTAGTGTCCCTATTTATTCGCCACGGTTTTTGAGGCGATCATGCTTGGCATGATCCCTACGAGAGACGAGAAAGAAAATCGCTAAACAGCTCTCCTCATTTGGGAAAGCACCAATTTCGTCAGCCTTGGTTCGGAATTTCCGGAACAGCCTTTCTAGCGCATTGGAAGTACGAATCAGCGAATGAAGGGATTCATCAAAATCATAGAAACTCAAGGTCAGGGCAAAATCTTTGATGAAGGTTCTAACAGCATCGGGTTCAAGGTCTGTCCATTTCTGTGCAAACACGAGCAACGTCACAATCGCTTCTTCCCAGTCTGGCGCTTTATAGATAGCATAGGCATCGTGTTTAATTTGTGAATATCGCAGCTTCTTTGCTTCAGAGTGGGAGAGTTCTTGTCCTTGAGCATCCAGGTGTGGCAATTGCTCATAGCCCAAATGCCGGAGCATCGCTCGAACCTTGTGGGTAATGCATCGTTGATGTTGTGCGAGGGGAAACAGAGCGCGAATTACCTTAGGTAGTCCAGTGGTGCCATCACTGACAATCAGCTTCACCAAATGGGTTTGCAATCCTCGGTGCCGCAGGTGCTCAAAGAACAGTAGCCAGGCTGCCTCAGATTCTTGGACAGCCATTTCGTAATGAAGAACGGTTTGTGTCCCATCTGGCCATATCGCCATGGCCACTAAGATGACTCGGTCTTCCGCACGACGTAGCTTCCGGATATGTCCAGCTTGGTCTTCCCAAAAGTCTTCGGAGGCGCATTGAACACTCGCCCACACTCCATCAACAATCAGAATAAAAGGGGTTTTCTCAAGACGAGTTTGACGACTTTGGAGCATTTGCTTCTGAGCTTTGAGAGTAATCCGGTTAATGGCATTCACGGATAAAACTGCTCCCAGGATCTCATAGAGAGCTTCTTGCAAGTCTCGAAGCGATAAACCCATGACATACAAGCCCAGGCAAAACTCTAGAAGGCTACCGAGGGCTCGTTGGTAACGCTCTAGAATCTTCCACTCTCGGTCTGCATTCCCTTTCCGTAGTTTCGGGACAGATAGTTGAGCAATCCTGCCGTACTGGGTATCAAGAACCCGCTGATAATAGCCTGAACGTCGAGGGCGAGTCCCTTGAAGCTCTGATAGATAAGCTTGGACTTCTTCGTCTAGTGCTGACTCTACTGCTATCTGGGTAACTCGGTTAGCCTCAAGGCGCAGGGTTGCTTCTAAAGCTTTGTTAATAGAGGCATATGAACTTTGAGACTGGATACGGATAATCTGCTGCTCACGTTGGGAAATGTTCATCAAGGAGTGCTCCGAATTCTCTATTATCAGAGCATTTCAGCTATTCCAGCTCATGGCGAATAAATCAAGACACTAACCCGTTTTTGGTGTACCTACCCTCAAATATCTGTGTCAATTCCTCTCGGAGTTTGTAGGCCTGCTTCATCTCAGGAGAATAAGCAAACACTCGCTCAAGCAACTGTTGTTCTGACTCCTGGAGATTCTCAGGCCGTTTTCGAAAGGCCCACATCGCACCTTTGATACTGTCATAGTCTTGCTTAGGGAGTTCTTGGCGTAGACGTTTGACCTCCCGTTTACGAACTGTATCGGCACAATTACGATAGGCTTTGGCCACATGAAAGCGGTCAATGACAATTTTTGTTTGAGGGAGTTGTTCACGGATTGCACTGACAAATCCTTGATACATATCAGTACAAACCCGCTCAATGGTTTGGCGTAAATGAAGGGGAATCGATTGAAGAAAATTTGCAACGGTCTGTTGTTTGCGGTCGGCCAGAACTGCCAATATGTCGACTCCGCCTGTGGTAGGAATCGTGATCAAAACTACAAAATCACGGTGGCCTCTTTTCAGAGAAATCTCGTCAATCCCGATAACCTTGAGATCTAAATATTCGCTCCAGTCAACTTGACAGGCAATCCAGCGATCAATGGTGCCACTGACGACATCCTCACTAACGCCTAGTTTTCTAGCAACATCTGAGACCGTTGAGTTGATCAGGATACGCAGAAGCCAATGCTCATAAGCTTTTGTATTGGGACTGCGAGGTTCATGCCATTCTAAGCGTTGAGTTGTTGTGGGATGGTCATCGCAATACCCGCATCGATAGCGCTTGGGCCGAATTTCTAAATACACTGGTACTTCGAACAATGGCAAGTGACGAATTCGAAGAGCCTGATCATGGCAATGAAGGTCAGTAATCTCATGTCCACATTTGTGGCAGGTTGTTCCTTGCAGAGTACTCTCAATTTTGATCAGCCAATCCCCTCGTTCCGTCTTCGATAGCTCTAGAACTTGAACATCGGGAAGGTTGAGGGGAATGCGAATTGAGTTATCCATGACACTCTCGTTCTGAAGTACCTCCTCAGATCATTCCATAGGGATGACTAAGGAATAAACACTATATGTAGGGTGTCACCACGCTAATTACCGGAGAGCCAAAAAACTACGACCATCTTGATCGAAGAATCCAAAGCTGAAAATTGGCTTTGAAGCAAAGTGAGGGGCTAAATTTAATCGTTTGAGTATTTGCGTGGGTAATATATCCAATCTAATCGCGCTTAACTCAACATGGGTTCAGGTAAATTGGAGCCTTACGAGATGGATAAGTAAGGGCAGCAATCAGTAATATCGACAGGTCAAATAGCACTTGTAGGGAAAAAGCTACCAGATTCTTCAGCATCACAAAGAAACCCATCAACAATATTTTCAGTAGATGGCACCCCGCTTGTGCTGCTAATGGAGACTTAAACCGAATCAGCTTCCCTGGTAAGAACAAAAACAATGATAACGCCATCGCATTGACCAGCAATAAGCCTAACAGTAAGTAACCCCCAATACCCGCTAGCAATGATCCTTTTTGGATAGAGGGTAGCAACTTGATAAATGCAGCCAACAGACCCAACATACTTAAAGGGGCCAACCAATTGGGAAGTTCAATCCCCAAAACGAAGTGCTCTAGCATCTGAAAGGCTTTGTTCAAGACTGCCTGAAACAGTTCCTCTTTGCGATCAAACATGGCCCACACCTGATGACGTTGCAGCCATGATAGTCACACTTTTAGTTTTGTCAATTGTTTTGCTGTATCTACCTAATAGACCTCTGACACCATGAGTAAGAGAGGGTAGGTACGTTCAGGCTTTTGGGTTAGTGAACAATCCCTGAAATGAACACATTTGCAACTATTTCTAGTTGCAAATGTTGAGAAACCTTTAGATAATGAGAATAGCGCTGGTACTGAGCATGACCCGGAAAGAAAAGCTCATCAAACGTTTCCTCACACGCCCTAAAGACTTTACCTGGGATGAGTTGGTTGTTCTATTGTCCATCTTTCAATTTTCTGAAGTCTCCACCGGTAAAACTGGCGGGTCTAGGAGACGTTTCATTAATTCAGATGGCCTTGTCATCAGTCTTCATAAACCTCATCCGCGCAACCTATTGAAGAAATATCAAATTGAACAAGTCATCGACATTTTAGAGGAGGAAAGGCTGATATGAAAAATATGATCGAATATCAAGGTTATTTTGGATCTGTCCATTTCAGCAACGAAGATGAAGTGTTTTATGGCAAGGTTGAGTTCATCCGCAGCCTAATTAGCTATGAAGGGACTGATGTTCAATCACTCAAAGCAGCTTTTCAAGAAGCTGACTTTTCCTGCTAAGTCTCCTGGGTAGCTAACAGCCAGCCTTCAATCAGGTCATTGAGCTTCGCCCACCCTTTCCACAGAACTTGAATTCCAATCGGTGTGTTTCGACGATGCTCCAGATATCCCCCGAGTCGTGCAACTGCTTGAACAGCCCATGCCACCGTTAATGTTTTAGGTACCTTCGGGGTCTTGGCAATGAGAACTTTGATCTGTAAAGGCGTGAGGACATCTTGTGCAGGTAATTGAGGTTGTGTTCGTTCTAAATAAGTCACACGCAACAGCTCTACAGCAGTGATACACAGGAATCCCAATAAGGTTTTCATTCCCTCAGATGCCAACCGATATCGCTCCACCTGAGTGCCCGATTTTAGAACTTTGTGATACTCCTCAACTCGCCAACGGTAGGTGTACCAACGCAAAATGGTTTGGGCCATTTCTACTGTTGTCACGACTTCACTAGTGAGCAACATCCATGACACTGCTTCTTCCCCTTCAGGTGGGGCTACTTCTGTTGCATAGACAGCGTAAACCTGAAGGGGGTGACTGGCAGCTAGTCGGGCTGGTCTTTGAAGTTCAACAAGACAACATCTCACAGCTAACTTAGCCGTGCGCGCACTCCGGCCTTTCGTTTTAGGTAAGTCAATCTCATACTCGAACTGAACACTCTGGGCTTCCAGCTTTTCCCACAGGCGATTAGGATCGTGTTCTAGACAACGATTATGAGAGGCTCTAACCACGAGTCCCGTATTGTCTAGGGTATTGAGTCGTTCAAAGACTTCAGCAATGTCTCCTTCTCGGTCAAAGACATGAATGATACGAGTTGAAGGACCCACAGCTTTCTCCACTGCGTGCAGTGCTTCCACCCAACGATAGGATTCTTTTTCCTCAAATAGACGCTCCCGAGCAGTTTTACGCGCTTTGGTCTGACGTTTCTTCTTTTGTCGGGACGTTTCATTCTTCGGGGGCTTGGGGCGATGCTGACGATTCCACACTTTTTGCCATAACAAACCCAAGGGTTGGCCCTGCTCAGGGTCAACGGCTAAGGCACTATGGAGTAATAATCCATTCCCCCCTCTGCCTTGGGGACCATAGCCTTGGCGCTTCTGCTTGATACCTTCATAGTCGAGGAAGGTGGTGTCGCCAACACTCAAGGTCATCTCTTGCGACGATACGCTACAAGCGGTCATAGAACAATGAGGAGAAATAATCTTAGCGAAGCTGGTTTTCACATTTGCGAAAACTCGTAAGACCGTTTGAGGGCTTTCCCAGTCTCAAATACGGTCGATAGGGCTTGACCAAATTTCTCACTCAGAGAACGACCGATACTGAATGCACGGTGATTCAATCGTTGATCACCCAACTCACAGGTTCCAAAATTTTGCTCATAACGCTCTGGACTCATTAGATGCTCCCTGGGTATCACTGCACTTACTTTAACCAAGGCTGAGACTAAGGGCTACAAATACCACCCACTAAGCACTGGAAGACTTAGCAGGAAAAGTCAGTTTCAAGAAGCCATTGATGAGTATCTAACCGATTGTGCTGAAAACGCAATAGAGCCTGAGCACTCCTTCAAGGGGAGCTTCAATATCCGACCTGGAACTCAGCTCCATAGACAAGCTGCGATCGCAGCTCAGCAGCGGGGAATCAATCTCAATGCTCTTGTAACTGAAGCGCTAGAGAACTATCTACAGCCATCGAAGTAGCTCCCACCGATCACCCCCAACACTTCGCCACCCGCTCCCGATCCAACCACACTCCGACCATTTCCTCAATCCACTCAATTGCTTCATTTAGCTGCAGCTCAACCACCTGTAAGATATTAAGCGTGTCTTCCAGCTCTGGACTTTTAAACGAAATTTTGATGAGCGACTTTTTTCCCTCAACTGTGATCCAGAATTGCCTAATACATTAGTCTACTATCAGAGCCTTTGAAACAATTGCACTCTCATGCCCATAACCTACACCAACCGGAAGCAGAAAACGTTTTATTTGCATCAGGGCAAGACTAAAACAGGTAAACCCAAATGCCACTTCTCAATGAAGGCTGAGGGAGTATTAGCCGAGGCCATCCCAGAAGGATTTGAAATCTATGAAAATCCTAATGCCCAAGTTTTCTTGAGGAAGATTCCGCCAAAGCTGATCACCGATCAGGAATTATGCCTTGTTAAGGATGGAATGGAGAAATATTCCCATGCAGATAAATACATAGTTGATGTTAAGAAAGAGGCTATAAGTATTTTTACTCCAACTCAGAATGTTTCTGCCCTTTCAGAGTTTCTCGTTCCAACAGCTCAGGCTCTAGGAAAAACTCAAGAGGACTTACAAAAACTCCTCCAACAGGTGCTGTCTTATTCCTGTGGTTTTAGGTTCATTTTGGTGGACAAACAGCAGCGACTCTTTCAAGCCCAGAGATATTGCTATCTAGGTTCCATTGACGATTGGATAGAGATTGGTTCCACCGACCAACTCGAAATTCTGGTAAAAAATTATGCAAAACATATTGACCAGGACTCCATGTATGAATTGCTATGAGAGTAAATTTATACTAAGAAAATATAATCTTTTCCGGGTGACTTTGCAGTAAGACAGGAATGATAGTAGTTTCACGGTAGCCTCTCAGATATACAATTCTGTTGGAGTTAAAATGTTCAAAGTTAAGTCATATGTTTCTAGGCTTCTGCTAATTTTTTCTCTCTTTATCACTGCATGTGAAACAAACTTACAGCGGGAAACCTCAAAGCAAGTTCGCTTAGAACCATTAGCAACTGGTGATTCTAAGACAAAATTGGTTAGAGACGTTGTTTTAGAAATAGGAATCGCTCAACAATATGACCTACATCTGAATAACACAACTGATGCACTAATCCCATCATCTTCGAGCAACAAGAAATGGAGGATATGGTTGCAAGAAATTGTGGAAAAAGAAGCTGGTTGGAGGAATATCGAAGACCAATACATTGCACATTTAGAAGCTAATTTCTCAGAAGCTGAGTTAAATAAATTATTGAATCTAGCCAAACAACCCGTTATGAAAAAATGGTTGCAGGCTAACATGAAAGCCTATTCAAATGTGGCTCCAACAAGGCAAAAATTGCTGGAAAAAGTGTGGTTTGACTACAATTCAGGAAAAATAACACCCCCGGATGGTGTGAAACCTGGATCTTGAAGAATTAATCCTAGGAAGATGACATTAGTATTCCATGATTATCTGATCACACCCTGACCCGAGCCACCCGCTCCCGAGCCAGGTACACTCCGATCATCTCCCCAATCCGCTCCATCGTCTTCGGCAACCTCAGTTCGATGACCTCCGGTCGGCCTTCGGCCATCACCTGCAAAATCGCAAAGTTCTTCTCAAGTTCGACGGCGCACTCCCAGCAGAAACCTGGTGTAGCAAACGGTTTCCTCACAAACGGCTTCCCCGCCCCCACCACCGTTATCCAGTATTGTCTTAGGCTATTCTGGGATGCCGTCAGATGTTCTAGCTGGCCTCATGTTCTACCAATCTGTGTAATTGATCGTATTTCAACGCATAGCCGACTCCACGAACCGTCTGAAAAAGCTCGGATTCCTCTAGATCTGCCTTGAGTTTTTTACGTAGACGAGACATATGAACATCAACAACCCGTGTGTCAACTATAGACTCTTTGCTATATCCCCATACCTTCTCTAACAGCTCTTGACGAGGAACTGCTTCTCCAGGGCGACTAGCCAATAGTTCCAATAAACTATATTCCACATAGGTGAGGGAGATCCGTTCTTCATCTAGGCACACTTGCCGCTTATTGGTATCAATATGTAGTGAACCCATCTCAATCACACCTGTAAGTCGATAATTAGAGGGTTTCAGCACATCCAGTCTGCGTAGAATACTCCGAACACGAGATTCTAATTCCTTGGGTGAAAAGGGCTTGACCATGTAATCATCAGCACCCATTTCCAAGCCTGTAATACGGTCTCTTACATCTGAGAGAGCGGTCAACATAATAATCGGAACTCTTGATATTTTGCGGACTGCTTGGCAGACACCATAACCATCCAGTTTGGGCATCATCACATCTAAGACAATCAAGTCGGGATTTTGATGCTCAAAAACCTCTAACGCTTCTATGCCATCAGCAGCGGTGAAGACTTGATAGCCCACCATCGTTAGTCGAGCCGATAAAATTCGTCGAATAGAAGCTTCATCGTCAACTATTAGAATGGAATGCTGATCATTACTCGGATTATTCATGGAGACAGACGTCATTAGTCATATTTCAATCCAGAGTAGCATTGTTGTTTAGACAATAATACTTGAAACACTTGATAGACAAGCTTTTTATAGTTAGTCAATTTGTGCGAGAGCATAACTCTTGCATCACCTACCCCTAATCCACCCCACTCTCACCTTCGCCTCTGCCTTGAATCACCCTATATAGATAGGAGGGAATCAATCTTCTTGGTTGGTCAAATTCTGAGGTTGGCTGAATTCTACTCCCGGAAACCACTCACCCCAATGCTGCGGTGCCAGCTCCCGCACTTGTTCCAGTACCTCTTTAGCAGCCAGACTCTTAGCCAATTTTTTCTTCTTCGCTACCCCGCTACCTTCAATTCGTTCACCCAGAATATACAACTCACACTTACAGATAAACCAATCATCTGAGCTGTCCATTTCGTACTCTGGATTCTCCCATCTCAATCTCTGGCAGACATCCATCAACATCCCAACAAAATTCTGACCACCACTGAGTGGTTTCACCAACGCAGCATGAATGGCTTTGGACAGCGATACCTTGCTAGAGGATGAAGATTTGGACGACAATTGAGGCTCTGGCACCGGAGGCTGTACCCGCTCTTTTGGATGGAATAAGCTGCTCCCAAGATAGGCTTCCAGCCATAATAAACAAGCCTGATGACGTGCATATTGCTTACGGGAATGGACTGCTGGATGAACCGTTGTGAGTGATTCTCCAGATTGTTTGACCTCTAACCAGACTGTGAATGGTGTGCTATCCCCCACCTCAATATATTCGAACTCTTCCCAATCCTTTTCCTGGCTTGAGGCAACGCTGATCACACTCGCTGCATCCTGAACATGATGAGTAAGATGCTGGATAACTTGCTGCTGTAATTCACTGTCACTTCCTTGAAACATCAACAAGTACAAGTCTTGAACTGTTAATTTCTCTGATTCCAAGCGACTGACTAACTCACTGTGGAGTCGCTCAAAATCCTGGTTCTCAGCAGCATACTTCACCAAACGAGTGAATTCTTTACTGGAAAGACGACCCAGCTCTTCAGGTGTCTGGAGTTGATCTTGGTAGACCTTCTGATGCACAGCCTTAAAGTACTCTGAGGTCTCTTTTTCATCCTCACGCCTGACTTGGGCAATATGCTGTCCCAATTGTTCAAGATCAGGCACGGTATAGGGTACCTCTTTCTGCTTGAGTACAGCTTTAACAATGCGATGGTTGATCAAGTCAGCCAGTCTCCGTATCGGACTGGTGAAGTGACAATAAGCAGGCAGGTTTAGGGCAAAGTGTCCGATTAACGCTGGACCATACTCAGCACGGTTCATCCAACTGTATAACCGTTGGCGAATAGCAGCGTTAGATCCTAACGTCAACAATGTCTGATTCATTGTTTCCCGATCTGGGGCAATTGCCCTGGCCGTGTGATTGCGATACAGGGCCGGGATATCTTGAGCTGCCAACCACTGGGCTACAGCCCGGTTCGCCAGGATCATAAATTCTTGAATCAGGATATGGCTACGATGGCGTTCACCCTGGACCAAGCTGCCCTCTTCTGTAAGCCACTGGCCTTGGGCTGTCTGGGTTGCACCAATCGCGCCAGAGGTCAGCCGATTCCGGTACAAATGCAATGCCCACTGATGGGCCATCTCTAAGGTCTTTTGAAAAGCAGGGTGTGCATCGGGCTGGGATGCTTCAGCGTAGGTAAATCGTTTCTGGCTCGTCAGCCAAGACTCAAAGATTTCCATATCCATAATCTGAGCCTTCGCATCGAGGGTGACCTGGATCGTCAGGGTGGGACGCTTTTGGCACTCTAGGAGACTCAGCTTATCTTCTGAGAGCGGCCTCGGCAGCATGGGAGCATTCCCCTTACTGAAATAGCGTGTGGTTGTGCGCTCAATTGCCACTTGATCCAAACTCGAATCAATCTCGATGAGTTCAGAGACGTCAGCAATATGGATAGAGAAAACAGCACCTGAATCAGTGGGTTCAATCCAGATGGCATCATCTAAGTCCCGCGAAGTTGGACCATCAATGGTGATGCCGTGGACTCGGGGACGTTGCCAGAGTTCATCAGAGAGGACAAGGCGCTTGGCTGCTGCAAATGCTTGAGGGGGGAAACGGTTATTGCTTTTGGGAGTCGCTTTGGTCTTTGCTGGTGGCTTATCCTCAGTCGGCGATTTAGATTGCTCATCTTGAACAGATACCTTAGCCTGTTCTATGGGCTGGTCCTGAGCTAGCGGTATAGGCTTCTTATCTTGAGGTACGGCTTCAGACTTTGACTCCAACGTTTTCAATGAAGGGGGTTTGAGAGTTGTTCTTTCTTGGTGCAGCGCTTTCTGTTTGGCCTGCTTCTGGGATTTCCTAAGTGCTGACTTCCGCTGATCTATCTTGGATGCTTTGGTCTGGACCTGGACTGAGTTGAGCTGGGATTCAAGCTTTGTAATAGCACTCTTGAGCAGCTTGGCGGCGGTGGGGTTGGTGCATTCTTGAAGCTGTTGGCGAAGTTGGGAGAGCTTTTCTGAAGTGGAAATAGGCATGAGAGCTTCACGGGGAGCGGACTTGCAGTCATTCTAATGTGAGAAAAGGGGATTTGGGCGGAATTTAGGTTCATTCTCAGGAGCAGTCTACTCTAAACCGGACTGACACACACCAAGAAGCTGGCGATTCTCGTTAGCCCCAAGAATGCGATCAGCATGGCCGTCAGGCAGATCAAAGATAGGCAACGATATACCTTGCTTGAGCGGCGCTTGGGTGGTGTTCCCAAAACTGACGAATCACTAGCTTCCACAATTTTTTAACGGGTCGTTAACACAGTCATCGATAATCTGGGTTGTTTAACTAGCTCATGAAATCCCCATATTGTTGCGTTATTTTGCAGAGATGATGGCTCTTTAAGATCGAGAGTGAAACTTTACTTTAGTATGGGCAGACTTTAGGTATAGAAAGCTTCTCAGTTATTTTTTAGCAGTAACCTCACACTCCAAATTTAGTGTGTCATGGTTGCCCTTTAATACACCATGTCATCTAGTGCCACTTCTCATCGAGACTTCTCCTCTAGATCAACCTCCACCCTCTTTTTAAGGGGGATAGGCAATGCTACCTTGACCACCATATTGACCTTGACCCTCCTGGGAAGTGCTGGTTTAGCAGGAGGACTGATGGGGGTAGCGATTAGTTATCGCGATCTGCCTGATGTGACTTCATTAACCCGCTTTTCACCCAATGAAACAACTTACATCTATGACATCAACGGTAAGTTACTCACGGGCTTGCATGAGGAAGAGAATCGCCAGGTTGTCCCACTGGCTAAAATCTCTCCCCACTTGAAACTGTCCGTACTCGCCATCGAAGATAGCAACTTTTACCAACATGACGGCATTAATCCAGTCGGTATCCTGCGGGCAGCCATCACCAATTACCAGGCAGGTCAGACGGTACAAGGGGCATCAACCTTGAGTATGCAGCTGGCTAAAAATCTCTATCTGACCCCAGAAAGAGCCTTGAGTCGCAAGCTCGCAGAAGCAGTTCTAGCACTGAGAATCGAACAACTGCTCAGTAAAGATGAAATTTTAGAGCTATACCTCAATCAAGTGTATTGGGGACATAATACCTATGGCATAGAAACAGCCGCCCAGAGTTATTTCAATAAATCTGCTGAAGATCTGACCCTAGCTGAATCTGCCATGATGGCTGGGATTATCAAAGCACCAGAAGGGTATAGTCCCTTTGTAGATTTAGACCTTGCTAAAGAACAACAGAACATCGTTCTGGGGCGTTTGGAGGAACTGAAATGGATTACATCTGCTGAGGCTGAAGCAGCTCGGACAGAGAAAATCATTTTAGGAGAAATTACCTCCTATCAACGGAGCCAAGCCCCTGATGTCACCAATACCGTCATTCAGGAATTGACTGAAAGATTTGGTCGAGAGGCACTCGTTAGAGGAGGATTCCGAGTTCAAACGACTCTTGATTGGAAGATGCAGGAAATTGCGGAGAAGACCGTTCGCAGGAATCATCAACACTATGCCTATGCAGCGGACCAGATGGCATTAGTCGCAGTCGATCCGAGAACGCACTTCATCAAGGCCATCGTTGGTGGAGTGGATAACAAAAAAAGTGAATTCAATCGGGCGACTCAGGCTTATCGACAACCCGGTTCTGCTTTCAAACCCTTTGTGTATTACACCGCCTTTGCGACGGGGAAGTACACCCCAGATTCAATGATTAACGACTCTCCCGTGAGCTTCAATGATGGTGGTATAGAGCGGTATAAACCTCAAAACTATGACCGCAGTTTTCAAGGCTCAATGTCCATTCGCCAAGCCTTATCTCAATCACGGAATGTACCCGCGATTGTCATGGGGCAAAAGGTGGGTATCAAGAACGTCATCGACGTGTGCCGAAAATTAGGGATTATGAGCCCGATTCCCAATGTAATTTCACTTCCCTTAGGGGCGGTAGATTTAACTCCAGTTGAGATGGCCTCAGCTTATGCCACCTTTGCCAATAACGGTTGGCAGTCCAAAACAACAGCCATTTTGCAAGTCACAGATCCTGCGGGCAAAGTGTTGATTGACAATACCCCACAACCCAAGCAGGTACTCAATCCTTGGGCTGCTGCCTCCGTCAATAGTACGTTGCAAACCGTCGTGCAATCCGGGACGGGGGTAGCGGCCCAGATTGGTCGCCCCGCAGCGGGGAAGACGGGGACCACTTCGTCCGAGCGGGATGTTTGGTTTGTGGGCTATGTGCCTCAACTATCTGTGGCCGTGTGGGCTGGTAATGACAATTACTCCCGGATTGGGTCTGGGGCAACGGGGGGAGGGTGGATGGCCCCTGTTTGGCGAGAGTTTATGAGTGAGGTATTGAAGGATACGCCTGTTCAGTATTTTGAGCCACCTTCCAAGTTTCCCAAGCCCAAGGGTTGAGATTATTCACCTACCTGATCGTACCTCTGTAGTTTCAGATCTAGAGCGGTGCGCACATCTAAAACTGATTCCGGGTCATCCTCAGGGGTGATCGCCTCGACTTGGTTAAGCATTTCCCGCAACGATTCCGCTTCATCACCCTCCATGGATTCTAAGAGTCGATGGGCGTGATCGATTAACTCCGTCTGAGTAGGCATGGAGTCATCAGCATCGATTTCAATGCCTGCACCTTGGGCGAACAATGATTCAATTTCAGCTCTAGATTGAGTGAGCTCATGACTAGACAGACGGCTCGTCCCTGCATCATCAACAATCAATGTACTCTGCTGACCCTTCCCTTTCTCCGTTGCCGTCACGGTCAAAATACCATTGTGGTCAAAATCAAAATGCACTTCAACTTGGACACCCCCTGCAGGTCGAGGCGGCAGCCCCTCCACCCGAAATGACCCAAGCGGGACATTCTCTCGTGCAACTGCATTCTCCCCTTGAAACACCTCAATCTCCACCGTTTCTTGACCATCAGAGCAAGTGGAGTACACTTCAGAACGCGAGACGGGAATGACACTATTGCGAGCAATGATCCTGCTAAACATCCCTGGCATGGTGCCAAATGCGGTACTCATCGCTGCGGCAATACCCAAGGAATGGGGAATAACATCCACCAAAATAGCGTCGACGGAGGCACCCGATAGTACGCCCGCTTGAATGCCAGCCCCTAAGCTCACACATAAATCGGGCTGGATACCGTCAATGGGAGCTTGTTCTAGATGGGCTGTAATCATCTTTTGGACTAACGGAATACGAGTAGAGCCTCCCACCAGAATCACCCGATCCAAATCTTGCTTGTCCAGCTTTGCATCCGCTAAAGCTCGGTCTATCGCCTCCAATGTTTCTTCAATCAGGGGTTGAATGAGGTCTTCAAAGGACTCCCGTGCTAATTCCACTTCCAGGTGCAGTGCGGTCTTCCCCTGGCTGACTAAATAGGGTTCACGCGCTGTCGCAAAAGCATGTTCACTCAAGTCAATCTTGACTTTTTCCGCCGCCCGGAGCAATCGGGCGTGGACGGTGGGATCTGCAGGAACCTCTGTGTCATGACTTTGCCGAAACTGCTCTGTGAGGTACAGCTGCAACCGTCGGTCAAAATCATCCCCACCAAGACGATTGTTCCCATGGCTGGCCAAGACTTCGGTCACATCTCCGGTAATCTCGACGATTGAAACATCGAATGTGCCGCCGCCAAGGTCATAAACCAGCACCTGCTCTGTTTCCTCACTGCGGAAATCATAGGTTAAAGCAGCAGCCGTGGGCTCATTGAGCACTTGCAGCACTTCTAAGCCAGCAATTTCTCCGGCCTCCTTCGTGGCTTGTCGTTGAGCATCTGTAAAGAAGGCGGGCACGGTAATGACTGCTTGGGTAACTGCTTCACCAAAGGCATCTTCCGCTCGTTGCTTCAAGGTACGGAGGAGAATAGCAGAGATTTCTTGGGGGGAATAGGTTTTCTCTCCCAGTACCGTCTTATGATCCGTTCCCATCTGCCGTTTGATAGATTTCACGGTCTGTTCAGGAGCAGCTGCATATTGCCTAAGCGCTTCTCTGCCTATGAGGAGTTTGCCCTTTGTTGTGATTCCCACACAGGATGGCAACAGGGTTTCCCCATTCTCGTCTGGGATGGCCCAAGGTTGGCCATTATCAATGGCAGCCACAACCGAATTCGTCGTTCCTAGATCAATCCCGACTGCTGTACCCATATCGTCTATCCTTTGTAAGTTCTTGAACTATCGCTCGTCTGGATCTGAGGGTTTAGAAGCCACCATCACTTGAGCTTCACGCAAGATCCGATTCTGCCATAAGTACCCCTTAACCACTTCTTGAATAACGGTATTCTCTTCTACTTCTGCACTTTCTTGCCGACCTAGTGCATACATCTGTTCTGGATCAAAGGGTTGACCGTTCACTTCAATGGGTACGACCTGTCGCTGCTGGAGGATATCGAGCATTGAGCGGCGGATCAGTTCAACCCCTTCTTTCGCACTACCAATAATCTCATGGGTACCATCCGCCTCCTGGGAAAAGTCTAATTCTGATGGATCAGGGCCAACTGATGTAGGGGATTCTGTTCGCCAGAACATCAACCACTGCTGACATTTTTGGAAAAAAGAGGATGAGGAAGCAGCAGAGGATACTTGGGATTGAGAAAGAGGTGTTGCTAAGGTCTGCAAATGGTCCTGTTCCGCTTGATGCCAATGCTCACATGCATGATCTAAGGCATCTAAAATACCCAGCAAATCTTGCAGGAGACGTTCTTGGTCTCGTCGGTTTTTGGCAGTTTGGGTGGCTAGCTCTCGGGGGGATTGGGTCATGATGTTCTAGGGTCCATCTCCTGGTCACTTTAGAATGTTAGCCGCACTAATTCTGTTAAGGTCACTTGCGCTTGAGCGGTAGCTCGTGCTCGCAGCTGGGTGACGACTGGCGCATCCAACTCCTGCTGACACGGTTGGAGTTCAAAGAAATCTTGTTCAGGTTGCTGTTCTCCCTGGCGCAGGGCTTCATAGGCTGCCCGAATTGCTTTGAATTCTTGAGGCTGTTTATGGGCGGGAAATTCCCGTAATTTGGCATGATAGGCGGACTTGATCTCAGTTGGGGTTGCCCCAACTGCCAAGCCTAAGAGGTCATAGTGGTCTTGCATCGTTGGTTATCCTCGCCAAGTTCTTAGAATTGAAATCCACGTTTTGTTTTTTTCGGCTTGCTCTTGGAGCGCGACCGACCAAAGGGTAAGCCTGCATTCAGGGGATCTGGCTCAAAGAAGTAATCATCATCTTCATCCCCAAAATCAGGGAGATCATCCATCATCCGATCTACTAATTCTGGCAACATCCTTTCCAAGAGTTCGGGTGGAATTTCTGAGCCAAACATTTGCTGCGCCATCTTACGCATCATATCTGTCAGGTCTATTTCGCCGGATTCACTGAAATTGGTCAAGTCGGGAAAGACGGCTTGGGCCATCATCCCTGACTGAAAAGCTTCTTCGGCACGATAGGCTTGCAGTGCCGGAGCATCTTGTAACCGTCGAGCCAGTTCAAACCCTTGCTCATGCCAGTTTTGGTAAGCTTGACTCTCAATGTCAAAGGTCGTCGCTTTCGCTAGGAGTAATTGAGGATTCTGGGCGTCTTGGCTGAGGGCCGTGTCAATCAGAGGACGGAGGACGTCTGTTTGGATATAGTACCGAGCTTGCAGCTGGATACGGGCTAAGGCTGTTCCAGGTTGGGGGGACTGATTTAGATAGAGTTGAAGGGCCATATGTAAGCGTTCTGCAGCTAATCCTTTGACAACTAGGAGAACAAGATGAGCCTCTTGTACTTCTGGATACTGCTCGCCTAGGGCAAAGTGTTGCTGCAAATACTGGCTCTCCAAGGCAGCAATCCCTTTGAGTCGCTTGGCAAAGAGCTTAAGACTAAGAAAAATCGCTTGCAGGGGCTGAATCTGCTCTTGAGGGGATGATGTTTTTAACAAACGAGCCCATTTTGGGGTAGCGGATGATTGGACTAATGTGACCCGACCCGCAGCGTTGGGTTCGTCCTCAACGGATTCCACAAAAATCTGGCAGGCTTGCAATGCGGGGTCTTGACTGGCTTCTCTGGACATCACGAGCTGGGCAAAGACCCGATAATTTTGGGTGGACAGGGCTTCTTGCCACCAGGGAATGCCTAGCTCTGGCTCGATCTCTAGATCCCCGAATGATTTACCAAATTGTTGACGGGCTTCGCGAATGGCTTGGTCTTCTCCTTGTTCTTCGAAGGATTCAATCAGGGCAAAGTAAACATCGCCATAGGTACATCCCTCACTTAAGGCTTCCGTTAGCAAAGGAATAGCTTGGTCGAGTTGATTCTTCGCAAATGCCATTAAGCCTTGGCGACCCATGACCTCTGCAGATGTGGGAGACATCTGTTCAGCTTGTTTCAGCGTTCGTATCCCCTGTTTGGAATTCCCCATCTCCATCCATAAATCCGTCTGCCAGCAATAAAGTTTCGCCAGTATGGGTTGAGTACGAGTTTCGGGCCAAGCTTGGGAGTCTGCTCGGGCAGTGGTCTTAACCCAATCTAAGAGGCGACTGAGTAGATGCTGACGTTGAGGGAAGCGTTCAGTCTCTTGATAGACCAGATGGAGCTTTAGGGCTAATTTGGGGTCAAAGGGGTCTGATTCAATCAGGTCTTCCCAAAAGGTGATCGTACATTGGGGTTGACGATTCTGGAGGGCTTGTTCCCCTGCTAGCAGCAATAGTGGTCGTCTAAGAATATCGACATCAGGATAGTCTAAGCAGGGTTGTGGCAATCGCTGAATTAGATGGGCAGCTTCATGGTAGTCAGATTGGTCAATCAGATAGAGGGCTTCAAGGACAATGGCTAAGGACCGATCCGAATGAAGGTGACCATCTCGCTCAATTAAAGGGAGAAGGGATTGTTGTTGATCTAACGCTTGCCTGATGGCAAGTCGTTCAAGGGCGGGGTGCTGAGGAGTTATACCTGAATTGAATCGTAGGGCACTGAAGGGAGAATACGGCTTCAGTCCTAAGATACTCTCTGAGATTTCCCAGTGACCTAACTGCTGCTGGGTGTAGGCAATCCAAACGGACTGATTATCTCCCGGAGTTACGGCTCTGCGATCCATTTTCTTGAAAGACGTGATCGCTTTTTGAGGATCTTCAGCAGCTAAGGCTAACACCCCTCTGGCCCAATGCAATTGAGCAGCATAGAACCGTTTGGATTGATGGGTGATCAGGTCTTGAATTGCTTCAATATCCTCATTGAGGAATAAGAGTTTCAAATAGCACCCTGCATAGTTTTTAGGTAATACTTTCTCCTCAAAGGCTTTCTGAATAAGGGCTAATGCAGCCTCTATCTGATCTGAGGCTAAAAGGCATTTGGCTAGCCAATAATGTCCCTCACCAGCATGACCAAGAGTGAGTGCCTTCCGCAAAGAAACTTCAGCTTGAGAATAGTCGCCTTGGTCATATTCCTGCTGACCCTGCAGCAGCCATAGTTGGGATTCTGACTGACTAATCTGTGCTTCGGGATAGGAACGATGAATTTGCTTCAGCTTGTCTAAGGCTTGGCGATAGTTTTGACGTTGAACTTGCGTTTGCAGCTGCCTCTCTAGCTTCTCAAATTTGGAAGATGGGCTCGTTGACGCTGACCTTTGACGTTGCTTGGTTTTTCGTTTGGCCACAATCCTGCCCTCAGTTCAACAATGAAACCCCCCAACCAACTTCTATCAGGATAATTGTGAACTCAATACAGTAGATACTTATTGGCCTTTTCTTAATATTGGATATCAAAGCGGCCCGAGAGGGGCAAAACGCTCCAAAAATCGCCAAGATAGTCTCATTAATGATTAGATCAAGTGAATCATACTCTGGGAATGCTAACTCATAGCATTCTTACACTTTGCTGAAACTATACTGATCTCCGACAACCTATGGCCACTGACAACAAATATTCTGAAGTACTTCTTGAGTTAAAGACCCACTACCAACAAACACTGGCTGAACTTGAAGCTCAAACAAATCAACTCAAGACCAAAATCACGTCTCTAGATACGTTGATTGAAGATCCATTGTTAGGCTCAGATATCCTTTCAATCCTGCAGGGTGAAGCAGATTCAATACCACCAGAAGCTCCAGCCTCAAAAGTGGCTGATACTGTAAAATCTGAAGCTGAATCTAAACCCAAGAAAACTGCTCCAAAAGCTGCTTCAAAGAAGAAATCTACAACTCCGAAGAAACCAGCGTCAACTCCAAAGACAAAGGGAAAAGTAGAATCTAAAGCTGAAGCTACTCCAAAGAAAGTTACCCCGAAAGCTTCACCCTCATCTGGGAAAAGAAAATCTCCAGCATCTAAGAAAACAGCATCAGCTCCAAAAGATACTAAAAAGGTAGAACCCAAAGCTGAAGAAAAGCCCAAGATAGTTGCTCCAAAAGCTTCACGCTCGTCTTCACAGAAACAGTCTTCGGCCTCCAAAAAAGCTGCATCCCAGACAGAGACTAAAAAGAAGAATCAGAAAAAACCGAGCCAGTCTTCATCCAGTCCTCTAAAGATGAACAAGCCTTATGACCAGATGAACAAGACTAAAGCCATTGCTCAGATCCTGCAGGAGAATCCTGGTAAAGTCATGCATACCGATGACTTGAGCTTGATATTGTTTGGTAAGTTGACCCCAGAGCAACATCAAGCTGAGCGGGCAAGGATGAAAACCACTATGTATCGAGGTGTTGATCAGAATCGTTGGAACAAAGTACCTAAAAAGAACATGTGCTATGTCTACGATCCCAGTAAAAATGTTGGCCCTACGAACTCAGATACAACCAAGGGT
Organism: Acaryochloris marina S15; assembly: GCF_018336915.1. GTDB lineage: Bacteria > Cyanobacteriota > Cyanobacteriia > Thermosynechococcales > Thermosynechococcaceae > Acaryochloris > Acaryochloris marina_A. The sequence goes on from NZ_CP064921.1 coordinate 74,846, forward strand.
CAGAAGTCTCGCAAGAAGACCTGATCGTAGATAGGCAAACTCAGCTATCGTACCCTGGTCCAGTGAAACCAGGGTACGATAATTTTTCTATTGTTATACTCGTTTACCCTATTACCTCAGTTAACCTCAAACTACCGGGTACTGACATAAACACATCTGTTTATGGTTAATATACTCACTATTTGAGGAGAGTTTGGTGGACTACTCTTATTCCAGACCTACTGAAGTACATTGTCCTCATTGCAACCAGATGGTGACAGTTGATGTCTGGTTGATTTTGGACCAGGGTTCTCAACCAGACTCGATCCATAGCATAATTGAGGGCAGTTTTCAGACACATCCTTGTCCCAATTGCTCTAAATCCATACAGAAAGTCGATCAACCCATTTTGATTTATCAATCAAAGCTACACCCGTCCTTGTTATTTGCTCCAGCTTTGAAAACCACCCTAAAAGAAGATCAGACTCACACCCTTCAACAACTTGTCCAACATTTGATGGATACTCTGGATACTAGTGATGATGACTGGATTATGGAAGGCTTAAAGCGAGTTCGCTGGAAGCAACTTCCGATAATATTGAGCAAGGCTACTTGACAATATTAAATTTTTCCCCGCTGAGATTGAGTAGTGACAATCCTCATTTACTTTGTATTCAAAAGAAAGGGAATACTAGATTGATCTTTTCCTCCACTAACTAACACTCTTGGCATTTGGGACCCTCCCTCTCTCCAAGCTTGAATGGCTTCTTTTTGCAACACCAACTCACCACCTTGAGCTTTTAAGGTTTCAGCGAGTAGTCTTTGTGCTTCTGCTTTCCCCTTAGCTCGGTTAATTTCTGCCTGCGCTTCCTGTTCTGCTTCTTGAGCGATATAAACCGCCTTTTTTGCTCGTTGTTCAGCGATTTGCTTATCTTCGACAGACTTGGCAAATTCAGGTGAGAAATCTAAATCAACCACGCTGGTATCTAGAACTATGATGCCGTATTTACCTAGCCGTTCACCTAACACATCATCAAAGTCTTGTTTCAGCTCCGTTCTCTGGGTAATCGCTTCTTCAACGGTTTTCCTTGATGCAGCAATTTTGAAGGATTCCTGGGTTTGGGGGGCGATGATTTTGGTTACAATATTTTCTAAGGTGCCTTGCTTTCTACGAATTTCCACCACTTGAATCGGATCAAGCCGAAAATTGATCGCGAAACGGGCATTCAAATCTTGCAGGTCTTTGGTTGAACTTTGTGCTGGTACTTCAAACTTCTGCACCGTCAGGTCATAGATATCTACAGTGGATATTAACGGAGGCTTGAAGTGAATCCCTTCCAAAAATCCGATATCCCTTGCTTTCCCTAAGATACTGACAACTCCAGCTTGACCGGGATTGATCACAAAAAAACTACTCAACCCAATAACCAGAGTGACTAATGCCACACTAATAAGCGGTACTAAATTACTGCTGGACAGATTTTGTTTATTCAAGGTTAAGTGCTTATGAAGATGGGCAACTGCATCGCCTTAAGTATAGCTATCCTTCAACAGCTCAAGATCGACCCACTATCGTATGGCTCATAATTTTGACTTCCGATTGCTCTCCAACACCCCTACCGCAGCCTCCACCTTCACCTGTTTCTTAGACAAACCCTCACCAACTCCCTCCAGTCCCATCGCCCGCACTGCACATCGAAATCCTTCCGGTATCACCTCAAACTCATATCTGGGCATAGAGATTTGCTGACGCTGGCATAACTCCTGCAATGCCCCAATCGGATTCTCCACCACACCACCAGCCAAGCTCACGGGTTCCTCCTGGCCTGGGTACAAGACCCTCACCTATTGCTCAGCTCTACGGATGGCTCGGCTCCTGGCACGATCTAGGAGCTTGATCAATGCATCTTCAGGATCATCATTGGGGTAAAGGTAGGTGAGGAATCCAAGGTGTTCGGGGGTTAGGTGGATGGTCAGACTGGAGATTAGCTAGGGGGTAGGCATTAACAAGCAGTTGGCAAATCTTTCTTAAACAGACTATCTAAGTAAATACGAGCTGTTCTGCGGTCTGATTGCCCATACTGCATCAGAAATAGCGATAGTGCCGCAGAAAAAACCCGATCTTGATCCCAGTCAGGATGGGTGTCTAGATAACCTTTCAAGGCATCATGAAGCTCTTCAGGGATATCGGCCAGAATACTTATTGTTGTGGACATAAATTCGGTCATCCTTGAACAACAGTGAGGTCGGTAGTGATGGTCTAAAAACCAAAAAATTAAGCACGCAAATAGATGCCCTCTTTTATCAAACAAGTCAGTGTCGAAGAACGTTCTTCGGCCCTATAGCTTGCTCAATATTGAGCGCACGCACTTAAGCCTGGGAACACCATCTTGCGATCAACATGCGTGAATGTCAAATTCATTTTGAGGAAATTGAATTGAACTCTAACCTATACACACTAATGGATTAGACTGATTCAAACTTATATGATTTTCCACAGAAAAAGCCAAAAACCTTATCCTGCCGTTGGAACTTGTGGAAAACAGCCTGTAGGCTGTGGAGAACTTTAGATATATTGTGGCTAACCTGTGGAGAACTCACAATGATTTTCTCAATAAAGCAATCTAATTGAGTTACTCACAAATAGTCATTCATCATAAACCAGAGTCTCTGTAAAGATTTCTGCTTCAACCAACATCTAATATGGGGATCGGTTAGCATATTCACTGAGATAATTAGTATCGGGTTCCCGTTAGTTTTCAGAATTGCTTGATTTTTTCCAGTTCAATTTTCAAGGCCACGCACCGAAATCTATATCTCTACACATTATTGATTTTGGGAATTAATTCATGTCTATTTACGTTGGTAACCTTTCCTATGACGTTACGGAGAAAGACCTAGGCTCAGTTTTTGCTGAATATGGAACCGTAAAAAGTGCCAAGCTTCCGACTGACCGCGAAACAGGGCGGATTAGAGGATTTGGTTTTGTCGAGATGGGTGATGATACCGAAGAAGCTAAAGCCATCGATGAACTAGAGGGGGCTGAATGGATGGGACGTACCCTGAAAGTGAATAAGGCAAAGCCCCGTGAAAATAGAGGTGGTGGTGGTAACCGCTGGTAGAGCTAATTTGAATTAATGGAATCTGATCTCATAGCTCAATTGTTTTAGGGCTATGAGATTACCTGATCAGATTTCTCCGCTTCACTTATAACAGCTTCCACACCCACCACCGTGACCGTGACTCCTTTTCGCTGACACTCAAAACGATAGAGTTTTCTATCCTCCAACTTCTCCAAGCACTCCTCACTGATCAGAGGTGAGTGCTGAAGAATCCTCCTATTGTTATCCAGCTTCTGATCACGCTGGACTAAGACTCTTTGCTTGTGTGCATTCCACACTCCGATCAACACCCAAGCTTCAGGCTTCTCAGGGGTTACCTCAATCGCCCCTGCGAATTGTGTGAAGAATATTTGACCATCAATAATCTGGGGATAGCATTTGACCATCAAGGGTCTATCCAAGGCGGCTTTAGTAAATTTTGCGAATCGATGCTTTACTCTCAAGGGAATCTGATGACCGTCAAGCTCTAGAAAGTAATTGGGTCGTTCCTTCTCCCCTCAACCTCCTGAACCCGGATGATTCCCGGAAGTCGGCACCAGGCCCGATGGGTGCCATTGCCAGAGAGCAGAGGCTGTCTCTTATTTCGCTGCTTTCGCTGCTTAGATTTTGCCTGGGGAGTTTTTGTCGCCTGCTGTTGCTGGGGTGTTGCTTTGGGTTTTCCCTTGGCCTGATCCTGGTCTGTGGATTGACGTTTGGTACTAGCCTGAGAGGCTTTTGGTATTTCTTTTGATGGTGCTTTGGCAGAACCTGTTGTGAGTTGTTCTATCTGAAGCTGAGATTCGAGTTTCGCAATCGTTCGTTTTAGGAGAAGGGCAGCAGTTTCGTTGTTGCACTGCTCAAGCTGAACTTTGAGTTGGTTGAGCTTGTCGATAGTTGCAGAGGGCATAGGAAACCTCACTAGGGACAGACTTGCGGCTATTCTAGTGTATGAAGTGAGGCTTTGGGTGAAATTTAGGTTTCTTGCCAGGAAACGTCATACAACCCTTGCCCAGACTTAAGATCATAGACATTATGAATAGTTGAGCTTTCCAAGGAATACTCCTAGAAAAATCCTTGCGATACACTCAGGAAAGACGTGCCATCGCGGAATTTGTCATTGCCATGGATCTGTTACGGGAGGGTGACCTTACGGGAATCTCAAGGCACTCTATTGGGGTGATATTGGTAAGAAAGCTCACAAAGCATTGCAAGCTGTCAACCAATTGATTTGGCAAGGTCGACTTAAGATAAACAAGGTGACTCATAAGATGGGCAATGTAAGAACTTGTGAAACAGCAAGTAAGTTTAATCGTTGATAAGATTATCCAAATCCACAGTCCAGATTAATTTAGGAAAGAATGTAATTACTTATTAAAAAATCAGAACTAGTTGGTACCTATACTGATTCTTCAACTGCTTTTGCTATATCTAAGTACTTATCTGGTCGCCTATCAAGGAAAAGATTATTCCTTGATGTAATTGATTTATCCCTAGCTAGACTCAAATCAATGTCTGAGATCATTACTTCTTCTTGATTATTCGAAGCTTGGGTCAAAATATTACCTTTGGGGTCACAAATAATTGAGCTTCCTGTAAACGTAAGATCTCTCTCAGTACCTATACGGTTAGCCGTCACGACGAAAATTCGATTGCATATTGAATGTCCAGGTATGGTCTTTTGGCACAAACCAGGTAAAACAATATTTGAGGGATGACAAATAATATCGGCCCCTTTAAGAGCAAGAATTCTCCATGCTTCAGGGAACACCCAATCAAAACAAATCAACATCCCAATTTTACAAATACCAATATCATATACAGAATAATCTGTATTCCCAGGAGAGAAAAAATCTTTCTCATTTAGAAAAAGATGTGACTTTCTATAAACTTCTATATATCCATTTGGTCCAACTAGAATAGAAGAATTATACAAATCATTATTAGATTTTTCACAAAAACCTGAAACAATATACAAATTGTAGTCATTAGACTTTTCGTGAAGAAAACGAATAAATTTACTATCCGTGATAGATTCACTTAAGTCTAGAGCTTGTTGCCTAGAGTTAAAAGCATATCCAGAATTACACAATTCTGGTAACACAAGAATATCTGAATTTTTGCCTTTATCAATTAGGTATTCTAGGCGTTCTAAAGTTTGAGTTGGCTTACCGAGAATAGGTGAGAACTGTATAAAACCTACTTTCATTTCATTAAGCCCAAGAAGTAGAGTAATTTTGAAAATAATTAAACAAACTGAAGCAAACCAATATTATATAAATTTGGATTAACGACTCTTCTCATGTCAGGTTGTAGAACTTCTACAATAAGCATTTCAACCAAAAAAAGTACTTTAGCACTTAATAGATGACTTGTATGCCCAGAGGCAGAATAGTTTTTTATCCCAGTACTAACATGAATATGAGGAGATATTTTATCTTCGTCAGAATCATAGGCAATAGTACCACATCCACAAGCTTCTACATTGTTTAAGTGCACCTTATCCCATACTGGAGCATTGACATCATCAACCTTGCTGCAAGTTCCCACTAATTCTACTTCTGAGAATCCAGCAATAAACATTGGGATATATCCTTGATTTACTTTATTTTCTTTACAAAAGCTTGAAAGCTCTTGAAAAAAATCTGATTGATGTTCGAAAGTAACACCAAAAGTTCTTCCTGTTTTTAGCTCTGTACTTTTCATATGATCAATTAGGTAATATTCCAAGAAATTCTTTAACAGATGTCGAGCAACTAATTCTATTTAAATAGCTAATTTGATTTTCAATATCAGAAAAGAACGAACTACTCAAATTGCTAGTAGATATTATTTTATCAACATCTTCACATAATCTATCATCATCAAATAATTCATCATAGAAAGAGCTGAAGGCTGAAATAGAGCAATAGTCTAGAAGAAGTTCTGTAATCTCACAATTTTCAGAAAGGTAATATAAAGCTATTAATTCTTTATCATGTACAGATATCATATCTGCATCGACAAACATTTTTATTTTGCAATCGATATTGTCTAAAATTTTAACATCAACACCTATTTTTTCATGTAAATATGCGTTCATAATAGCATTATTTCTTACTCTAAAATCTAATGAATTTAAGATAAATATTCGTTTAATTTTAACTCCATTTTTTAGCAGGTTGACATTAGTCGCCATATACATTTTTCCTGCAATAGATGACCACCACTTCTTTAATTCAGTATCTAAAACCATTGCTAGTAAAGTTTCTCTTGTTTCACTCACAAGCTTATTAACAATTAATTGCCATTCATCTCTAAAACTCATTCTTTTTGTGTTAGAGCTGAGAAAATCTTCAGTAAAACCTTTTTTCAGAAAATATTTTTTTAAAAGTTCACTAATAATATCTGACTTGATCTGGCATGAGCCAACATAGTTATTTTGACTCTTTTCATAGTGAATATAAGAAGTCGGTGATGAACAAGCTTCTTTCTTATTAATTTTATACTGACTCAGCAAAATTGGAACTTTGTTCCAGCGCATTCTATAATTTTCTGGTAGGTTTAATAATAAGCTTAAACAAGGATAAACATCTCTCGACAAAACCGTTCTAATGGTCCCTGATGATTGTCTGCTTTCAGGATTAAAGGTTTCAGCAATATTCGATGGAGATTGTCCTAGCAAAGTGCATTCTAAGTATTGCTTGGCACTATTTGACAAGCTCCGTTTATTCACCATCTCTAAATCAGAGTACAATCTTTGAAGATCCCACTCTTTATCCACTGGTGAAGTATTTCTATATTGAGAATAGGGTATTTCCATACTCCGTAATAGAAATCAACAAACTCAATACAAGAGTACCATATAAACAGTTCTATAGTTAACACATAAATAATTAGATGAAAATACATTTATTTATTCAATAAATTCATATTTTATAAAAATTATTTTGTGATATACAACATATTTCATAAATACTCTTATTCATGTATAGAGCTAGTAGTTATTCAAATAATTACTTAATTCTTTTATAGGCAATTATGTCTCATTTTTTAACTTACCTATGCTCATACATTACTGCACTGTTAGCAAGATAAACTCATCTGCATAGAACTATTGACAGCGCAACTAACAACTTGTTAACAAGAACGTCAACAAGTTGTTAGTTGCGCTGTCAATAGCTTTTATTCATACTGCATTCATATGAGTTCTTTTTGACCTGATCTGATGTGTATTTTTCATATCAATGATTTTTATAGCCTTTGAAGTCTTCAATCATGAGCTTAAGGTCCTATCTATTTAGGTCTTCAACTTATATATTTTCTACCAGGAGTTTAATTAATGAGCTATTTAGAAGTTGATAATTCATTTACCAAGCTGAAACTATCAGATATAACTCTTGATAATGAAATACAACCCCGTCAACAACTTAATCAGGAGGTGGTTACTAAATATGCTGAGGCAATGAGGCAAGGGACTAAGTTCCCACCAGTGGTTGTTTTTTTTGATGGCGATAGTTACTGGTTAGCTGATGGATTTCATCGATTTCTGGCTAAGCAGGTTATAGCTGAACAAAAAATTTCGACTGAGGTGCGGCCTGGTTCTCGATACGATGCGAAACTTTACTCTACAAGTGCCAAGATGACTCCTAGTGATGTACATAGCAGTGAAGAAAAACACAGGTTTTTTGAGAACATCTTGTATGATGGCGAAAGTGAGCCTCTACAATTTTTGGACCAATCACCAAATCGCTCTAGAAGGAAGAGAGGACAGACTATTGCAACTAATTGTTCAGAAACTCTAACTAACATATCTTAATAAAAGACTTGTAATTCTCTCAATTGTCTATTATCAGGAAGGTTTAGATGCTTAGATAGCGATATATTGTTGTCTACCACTAGCCCTTGATGCCATCCGAACCTTCTATTCAGTCTGTGGCCATAGCAAAAATTCGTATGGATGGCGGCACCCAACCTCGCGCTCAATTATTTGAAGAAGTGGTTGCTGAATATGCTGAAGACATGCAGCAAGGTGCGATTTTCCCTCCAGTAATCATCTATTACGATGGGGAAGTGTATTGGCTAGCTGATGGTTTCCATAGAGTACGTGCTAGAGAAGCCATAGGATCAAAAGAAGTTACTGCTGATGTGCGTCTCGGAACACAGCGAGATGCTGTACTATACGCAGTTGGAGCTAATGCAGCGCATGGACTACGAAGAACAAATGCAGACAAGCATCGGGCTGTTAGAAGGTTACTTCGTGATAAGGAATGGATGAAATGGAGTGATCGAGAAATAGCACGGCGTTGTGGAGTCGCAAACAGTTTTGTTGGACGTATACGCAAAAGCCTATCCGTTCCTGAAGAACAGACAAGCCATGACACAGAAGGATCAGATGTAAACCCTTTCGTACGCCTGGCGAAAAGAGGTGGAACTATTTTCGAGATGGACACAACAAATATCCGCGATAGACCTCAACCTGAACAAAAGAAGTCTATTAAGCGCTCACGAGCAAAGAAACAACCTGCTTCTCCTAAGCCCCTTAAGGAGCAACCCATAAAAGTTGAAGAGGGGGATACCTGGAAACTAGGTAAATCTCATTATTTGTTTTGCGGGGATGGCTCATCTAGTAAGTTTCTAAAACTTTTCCCACCTGAAGTAGCATTACTTCTATATTTTCCAAGACAAAGGGAAGACTGGACACAGGCTATAACGCTACAAGCTAAAAGTACACTGTTATTTCACACCTTCTATGGAGAGGATATAGATCTGAAAAATTTGAGAAAAATTATTGAAAATTGTCTTTCCACTACAACGGATGCCGATGATTCCATAGTTGTTGTCAATCTTGCAGATCCCTTGCTCTTTATTTTAATGGAGAGCTTATTCTGCTCTTGTTACTGCGCTGAGCCTGACCCCCAGCGTTGTACAGATGCTCTTACCGCTTGGGCAGCAATCAACCAGAGAGTGAAAAAATTATCCACCTAGCTGATAACTATGCACACTGAAAAACCTTTACAAACAAATTAATCACACCTAGAACATCCTGACGAACTCCTATCAAAATTTTGTAGTAAGATCACGTTAAGTATTTTTTACTGAATATAAGAGTATCTTTCTTCAGCAAGTCTTTTCCCTAGCTTCTAACCACAAGACTAGCGTTGTCCAAACTATCCAAGCTTTGACTAACTTTCCCTACGATCGGCAGTAGCAAAAGCTATTGCGGTCCTCAAACCTTTCGTGAGAATCAACTCATGAGACATATCTTGACACTCCTCCACTCGTTTTGGGATGTGTCTCTCGGTATTTAAAGACGCTGAACCCTTGATCGATCAACGCTTTCAGTGTATTTGTACTCTAATACTTAAAGATTACGGAGGTAAGAACAATGTAAGTCCATTAAACGTAAAAAACCCCGACTGGTCGAAGAGTCAGGGCTTCTTGCGTCCAAGCATTCTGAATAACAGAGGACTTGAACTTGATGCTTTTTTGCTAGGCATGGGTTCGGACCTCCAAAGGAGCCGTGTGTTTATTTTACCTTAAGACACATACTGGTCAAGTTTCCTATGGAAATTTTGACCAAATGGCTCCCTACTCACTACATCTAGGGACAAAACCATGACTTCACTCCCCCTATCCTATGCCTGGGAGCTAGCCCATGCCTAGCTTTCATCGCTATAGCAACCGTAACGGCAATATCTGTCCCATCTGCAATGGCTCACGGGGCAAGCCTGACTGTAGAAAATCCTTTAACCCTTCTGACGCCGAAGACTCAGGCATCTACTTTTGTCGAGGCACTGACACCCAGAGCGGTTACCACTTCGTTGGTTTCGACACCAACGGCTTCGGCATGTTTGTCACAGAGACAGCCCGAAATGCCCAGAGCCAAGACCAATGGCAGAAGAAGAATCTAGAACGCCAAGCCCGCCAGGAAGCTGAGCGCCAAGCCAAACTAGCCAAGCTCTTACCCACCCCAGAACGAGATCGGCACTTCCGCAGAATCGCCACCAATGCGGGCCTGGGTTCTCGTCATCGTCAGCATCTCCAAGAGAAACGGGAACTTACGAATGAGCAGATTGATATCGCCATTGAGCAAAACCTATTCTGGACTTGGCAAGACAATGCCCAGATACCAGGCTTGCCCCTGAACCTCCCTGGCATCAATCCATCTACGGGCAAGCTACGGAAGTATTACCAAGGAATGGGTATTGCAATCCCAAATGTCCACGGTGAAATTGTTGGCGCACAAATCAAGCCTGATTTTGGCAGTAATTATTTTTGGGTTTCCTCTGACAGTGACAAACTAGACATTCCCGGTGCTGGCCCACACCTCCCCAACGGAGAGCAGCCCATCGCCGTTCACAAAGTCTCGGGTTCAACTACCGTGGGACTGGTAGACTCGGTAACCTTCAAACCCTTCCTCGCAAGCCAGAGACTAGGAATCTCCTTCATAGGAGCCGCAGGGAATAACTTTGCCTCTAGTCCCGAAACATTGAAAGAGACTCTAGACGAACTGGCTCCTGAAACCATCATCTTTTACCCGGATGCTGGCGATATTTCCAACCCCCACATCACCAAAGCCATCGAGAAAACCGTTACCCTGGTTGAGGAGTGGGGATACAACCTAATCGTTGCCTGGTGGGGGCAAGTCTCCTACGACGATGACTGCGACATCGATGAGCTTCCCTTAGACCAAATTGACCAGATCCAGCACCTTACCCCTACGGCCTATCTACAACTCGCCCAAGCTGCGATTCAAGACCAGTGGAGAATCCAGCAGGAGAAACAGGCTCGAAAAACCTGGGATAAATCCCGGCAATACACCCCCACCCAAATCATTGATGAGCAATGGTTTACCGCCAATCCCCAAGATTTAGCAGAAGCTGATATCTATGCTCTTAAGTCGGCAATGGGCACGGGCAAGACTGAATGGTTACGCCAATACTTTGACAGCGTAGATATTGGAGCCGTCGCGATCGGGCATCGGAATTCTTTGCTCCTCCAGTCCTGTGAGCGCTGGCCCAATTTCTATCATCTACACTCAGACTCAGCCCATCAGCTCGTGGCAGATCCCCATTCTCGGATTGCCTGCTGTATCGATTCCCTCAGCCGCTTTGAAGATAAAGACTTTGAAGGTAAAGTGCTTGTCCTAGACGAGAGCCTGAGCGTCGTCCTCCATAGCCTTATGAGTGGCACCCTTATCGGCAGGCGGGACCATTGCCTAGCCAAGCTCCAATCTGCGATTGAGAGTGCCGCCCTGGTGATTCCAATGGACGGCAATAACTCTGATGTCGTCGTGGATTACCTGGCTCAATTACGAGGTGGGGGAAAAGTCGTTAAAGTTCTCAATACCTTCCAACGGAAGACGTTGCGGATTGAACTACTCGACAAAACCTATACCAGTAAGGGTAAAGCCATTGACGAGAGATCGCCTGTTCTCCAGCTTGCCCTGGACACCCTAGTTTCTTTGGATCAATCTCCTGAACACTGCGCCCGGTCCATCGTGCTGTTTAGTGACTCCCAACGCCAATGCCAGATTGCAGAAGAAATCTTTGAGATGCACGGCTATTCTACTTTGCGGGTGGATTCTAAAACATCTGCCAGTACAGAGGTTAAGGATTTCCTCAAAGATCCAGACGCTTATCTAGAAGAAACTCAACCACGGGTTCTGATCTACAGTCCCACGGCTGAGAGTGGCCTGAGTGTAGGTATCAAGAACTATTTCTATAAAGGGTTTGGCCTCTTCTTTGGGGTACTGCCGATCTCCAGCATGACCCAGATGATGCAGCGGGTCCGTGACCTGGGGGAGATTGCTATCTGGTGCCGCAAGTATGCCTTTAGTGAAGAGTATGACGGCAATCGCTCTCCCTTTCCCAAACGAGTCAGAGAGCTGATGATGGACTACATTCAAGCCGATGCCATCGCCTCAATGACCGGGACAGATCGGGAAGCAGCCACCCAACAATGGTTTCAAAAGCTACTGCAAGCCCTCGATGACCCCCACCTAACCACACACAATATCCTGGCTGCGGCCCTTAACTATGAACAGCAGCACACATGGGACTGTCTCAAGGCTGTCCTGATCGAGGCAGGTCACCATGTCGCCATCATCGACAAACTGCAATCAGATCATCTCAAAGCTCAGTCCACAGAAATCAGAGAACGCATCCTAGACACGGATGCCGCCACTATTTATGACGCAAAGGACATCACGATGGAAGCTGCCATACGCATCAAGTCTCGCTGGAGTTCAAGCTTAGACGAGCGCTGGAGCTGTGAGAAAGCATTTCTGCAACATCGGCTCCCTGGTATCCAACTTACGGAAATTTGGGGACCAGAGCTAATCAAAGAGCTGCTATTCAAGAACCGTACTCTTATCCCATCCCTGGAACGTTGGTGGCTACTCAATCACATGGACGCAGCCCAAGAACGCAGTAGAACACGCTGGGAGCAACTGATGGAGCAAGAACAATCCCCTTTTCTCCCAGATATCCGCAGTGACTTTGCCATGCTCCAAGCCATGCAGGACATTGGCTTACTCCGACTATTTGAAGGGGAGACAGCCCTCAATGAAAACTCAGAGCTGATTCAAGAGATTTACAAAAAATGCAAACGTCGAAAGATATCCACAGCCTTACGCCGAAGAGTGGGACGACAAGGATCGATGGAGTTTGTAGCACGACTCGCCAAGCTGATTGGAGGCACCACCCAAGCTGAGCAGAGTTGGGTTAGGGATGAGAACCGAGGAAAGCGTAGTTATCTCTTCCATCCCCCTGAGATAAATGAGGTCAAAACCGTCCTCTTGGCCTGTATTGACCAGAGATTAAATAAGTATTGCTCAGAATCTGCTGAAACTACTGATAGCAAAGGGGAAGAAGCGGCAACAGCTATAGCCCAAAATTGTATAGATATAGGGGATGTTGTAGCCAATAAAATGGATTTAGATCCATTGGATGATGTAGAGAGTGTCACGTCAGAGAATGAAGTGATTCCATTCCCCTTGAATTCCTCATCGGTTCCTATAGAAAGGGGGAATGTCGTCTGTAGGACGAGCGACGGCTCAAGGTTTCGGGTCAAGAGCATCACTGATGGGCGGGCCTGGCTGCAATGGTTGGATCAGTTCTCGCCCAAGGTTGATATCCTTGTACCGCTGGAAGAACTGGAACTACTTCCCGGTCCTGGGATACGTGGGAGTTACAGGTCAAATGAGCAGTTCCCAGGGGCAACAGGGTGATTGTGGTGAGCCAATGGTGTTGGTATCAGGGATACGAAATATTGGTAGATACTGAAGCTTCAATATTATTTTAAAAATTGGATAATCAGCCGTTTCTTTTTGCGGTTGTTTCGCTTGCAATCTCCTCTCTTTTTTGAGTTGCTAGAGCTACCTTCTCTAAGCATCAATAGTTGTTAGCTTGGTGTTCTTCTTGAGATATGCATCTCCTGAAAAGTATTTATAGAAATACTTTCAGGCTTTGTCTTTCAGTGATTCTTGTTGAAAATACTCGCAATTGTAACCGATTGTATCTTTTGCTTTGACGTGCTTCCTGGGTAGGCGCTACAGTACGTGCAGATAAATAAATCGACTATTCCTTCACCTAAGTTTTTTACTTTAGTACTTCCACTACCGCCCAAGAAAACAGCAAAGGTTATATCTTTGCCAGGTTTACTTTTTAAAAGTCAAATCTAACGGGAATTTTTAATAACGTTCCTGTTGTGTGTTTCATCGCTGAACCGTATTCAAGTATAAAAACAACCACGGTCTGTCAAGTACCACCGAGCCAGACCGTGATCTACTCCCCTATAAGGAGATAATTTCATGTTAATTGTTAATCCCCAAAAGGTCACTGTTGTTCCAGTGCCCAATCTCAACGCTGTGTCTCCAGACGAGGCGACAGAAGTCTATCAGCAGCAGTATCGAGAGACGTATGTTGAATTGGCAATCCAAGCGCAAGAGAGCTTGGGCTTACCAGTATTAAGAACTTTTGGAGAACTCTTCAAACTGGGCTGCACCGATCCAGAACTCAGTAGCTCCATTGATCAAGAAATAGCCCACAACCCAATACTCAGCGATTGGCCAATGCAGGATCAAGACTGCATTGGTTTGATCTCGCAAGGTCCATACGTTCAATCCCAGATTAATTTTCATGGTGTTCCCGTGCAGGATGTCATGCAATACGTTTGCGACCTGTTTCGTGAAATGCCTGATACTGATGCCGTTCTAGACGATATCGCTGCATAAGTGTGTGGCTTCTCCCGAAGCTGATCAAAAAGGCATCCATGTAGACTCTCAGCTCAGTGTTGATAGTACTTATACGGATTTGATCAATACCCTTACTTGATTTGGGGTGAGCGTCTGCTTTGATGTCTCTAAATGCACCTTCAACCCTTTAGCACTGACCGATATTAGCTAGATACGGGAAGCGCCAAATACTTTTAAAACACCTTCTCACCCACTCCACACCCTCATTCGGAGTAAAGACCTATGATCCACGGCACTGGGCTGCGACCACCACCCGACATCATCGCTACTATGGCGCGATACCCTGACCTCTCTCCAGAGCGGGAAGCTGAGCTGATTATTAAAGCTCAAAACGGGGATTATGAAGCTAGACAAACCGTGATTTACTCTAATCTTGCCTGGATCTGCTCTAGGGGAGGGCAATTTTCCCGTAAAGGTATAGATGATGGCGAGTTGATTAATGAGGGGTATTGGGGATTAAATCGAGCGATTGATCAATGGGATTCTGAAAAAGGTGCCAATATACGCACCTATAGCGAAAGAAAGATCTATAAGTTTCAGTCAGAGGCCATCCGTCAAAAACATCATATTCGACTGCCTAAATCAACCTATGAGCAGCTTTCCAAGCTCAAGAAAGCAACCGATTTTTTGGGGGAGGGTGCGACTGTTGCCCAGCTAGCAGAAACAACCGAGATTAAAGAGAAGCGAATCAGGACATTACAAGAGATTTCTCAGCCTGTTTCCCTGAATAGTGTCACGGGGGAGCGGGAGAATCTTGAGCTATTGGATCAGCAAGCAGACGATTGCCAAGGAAGCCTCGATCCCGCTCTCTCTTCAGAACTATTAGATTTAGTTGACAGGCTACATCCTCGACAGCGAGAAATTTTACACCTGTACCACTGGGAGGAGCTGTCATTCCAAAAGATTAGTGATTTTCTGGGGCTACCTGCAAAAAAGGTTCGGAAAACCTACAAGCAAGCTTTAGAACTTCTGCGGAAGTTCCTTCAAGGTGAGATTAACGAATTTCCAGCTCTCCCCCTACTAGAATGGCGCAATTTTGTCTTTGCCAAAATCTTTCTAGCAACTGGATTATCTCAAATATTTAATATCGTCGTTACTCAACTAAAACGACTGAAAAACCTTCATCGAAATAACCACACTGGACTAGTCCAGTCACAACTGACAGTATCTCAAGGCTCTACAGAGGTATTGCCAGAATCAGATCGTGAAATTGATACTCAGAGTCTAACTGAACTCTCAGCACAACATTCTCCTTGGTATCAAAGGTTATGGCATTTTGTGAATCGTGGAAAGTCACTTGATTCACGAGTAAGTATTCATCAGATTGATTCAGGAGGTTTGAGGGATGGCCCGAAATGTCTTTTGGACTATTTTTGGCATGGCATTAACTGTATTGCTCAATTCCTGGGGTATTGGCCCGGATCGCCTCGCGGAGTTGATCAACACCGATGCCGCAGCGGAGATCGTTGGCGATGTCGGGGAAAAACTGAAAGACGTTACCAAAAAAAGAAGGTAGAACTGAGGATTCATCCCATGATTCCTTTGGCTCACCGTCATCAATCTTCAAGGAAAAAGACAAAGACAAAAATAGAATATTGCAATTCAATTAGACCATTTTCAAGGCATTTAATTTATCAGTTGAAAGCTGGCTAAGTCATGGCATTAAGTTAGTTTGATTGGCTGTTCTAATTTGACTATTGTTATTCATCTTCTAGTTCTTAAATTTTTGGAAACTGATTCATTGAATCATTATTCCTCATCGTTTATTTCGAGTAATTATCATGTACAAATCAATCCCTTTGGCCTTGTTGATGGCCACTGTGCCCGCTATGGTGCGGGCGCAGGCGACACCCGTTATTGAAATCTCGGAAGGACATGGGCATACCTTCACGATTGAAGGCTCCCAAGCCCGGATCGTCAAGGCTTGGCCTGGAATGTTCGAGGCATTTGATTTTGGTGAACATCCAAAGATTCCGAATGCCAAATTTATCTTTGTCAAACTCAAGCCAGGGGCCAAGCTGAACAGTACCACCCTCACCCTGATTATTGATGATGGTCTGGGTAAGGAAACGACCAAATCCTATATCCTCAAGCGAGTCAAAGGGATTCCCAATCAGACCACGACCTTGATTGGGAATCAGCCTGCCTATGCCGCTCAGCCTCAGCCCGTCACTGCCACAAACGTCTTTTCTCCTCCACCTAGGCTCGATAAGCAGATCAAAAAAGAGAAGAAAGGCAAGAAACCTAAGAACTTAACGGTTTCTAGTGAGTTTAGCAGTGCTTTCTCACCGGGGTTTGCTGCGCCCAAGGCAGATGATGACTCCAAGCCAGTTAAAGAGCCTGCACCTGAAGAGAAAGAGGACTCTGACGACGTACCCGATCTGATTGAGCCAACCCCTCAAGCGCAAGCTGAAGAACCTCCGTCCGAGCCATTACCCCTGATCCGCGCACCGAAGACCCTCCAGGCTAAGGCGACGGTGGAAACTCCATCAGAAAAGCAGCTGATCGAGCGATCTAGTCTGGATAACTATGGAATTGCCCGCCACCTAATGAATGGACTCTACCGGGCGCAGAATCTCAAACAAATCAACCGTTCTAAAGATGCATATTGGCAGACTCAATCAATGGTGCGATTGCTACGCCGAGGCGAAAGTATCGATAAGTCATTGAGGCTATCAGGATTACCAGCTGTAACTTTTAACAACCTCTTAGGTCATGGAGCAGGGTAAGCGCAAGAAAATCAAGCCTCTGAAAGGCTAGACTGTAAAGGAATAGAAGCGCCTAGAACTTTGAGCATATACGCTTCATCCATGCTCGCCCGTTTTAGTTTTTGACGGGTACTTTTCTTAAAGGACGTTTCTTGATTGAGAAGGTTGATGCTCCAGCGCCTCAGGATGGCCATGTTTTCCGGTGCATGTCCTGTGCGAATGCGGCTAGCATCTTCGCCAAAGGTCACATCTAAGACCCAGTGGAGTTGGTTCTCAATCGACCAATGCTGGCGGATGGCTTTGCCCAACTGCTGAGCATTTGGCGGTAGAGAGCTGATATAAAACATCACCTCATAGGTGGTTTTGTTCCACAAGTGGCGGGTCCGAGCGACCTTGACGATGGTTTGCAAGCCCTTCCACTGCGCCTGCTTGTAGAGAGGACCCATCTGTTGAAGGGACACGGCCCAAACTTGTCGTTTCTCGCGACGATGGTGCCCTGCTTCCACCCGGGCATCATAGCTGTGCTCAATGCCCTTAAACTCATTCGCTTCAGCCGTTTCAAACCATTGCTCAACCTGCTCAAACAGCGTGGGATGATTCTCCTTGAGGGCCAGCACATAGTCAGCCTCTTTAGCTTGAATGTGGCGGGCAATCTCGTGCTGAGTTCCCATTGCATCAATGGTAATAATGCACCCGGCAATGTCTAATAGCTCTAGCAGTGCTGGAATAGCGGTAATTTCGTTACTCTTGTCTGCAACTTTGACCTGTCCTAGAAATAACCGATACTCACTGGCCCAAGCACTGACCAGATGCAATGCGGATTGGTCTTGATTGCGATCATAGGAACCTCTGAGTTGTTTGCCGTCAATCGGTATCACTTGAGCGCCGAGGGTTGTCACTACCTGATCCAACCAGTGATTGAAACTCCGCTCAAAAGCGGAGGGGCAAATACGCTCAAACACTCGTCGATAGGTGTCTGCTGTCGGTATCCCGGACGGTAGCCTCAGAAAACTCGACAACCAATCTTGATGGCTTAGACCATAGGTTTCAATGTCTTCCCACCCTTGTGCGCCACCTAAACTTGCCAATAGTCCAATCACGACGATGCTGACAAACGGATGCTGGACACCTTGGCCTCCACGTGGATCAGGCAAATCTTCAAAACACTCGGACAATTGTTGATAAGCCTGATCGCAATCACTGGCAGGCAGGAGTGACGAGGATGAGTCAGTGGAAGCTGGTGAGGAAGGAGGCTTGCTGAATCCTGTAGCCATGGGGAAACCCTTTTAACAGAATGGAGTTCCAAAGCATATTACAGCTTCATTTTTCTTGCGCTGCCCCTGGCTGGTGCGCGCCCTTAGCCTGCCACTGCGATGTTATCAAGTCTTTTCTGGAGTGGAAGCACCAGAAACCCTGTAGTTAGGGCTGTCTTGACTCAATCGAATCAATAAAAAAGGCGATTCCTAACTAGAAGAATCGCCCCTTTAAACCTTCTAGGAGAATTTACCATGCTTAAGGAAAAATCTGTGCGGCTTCTTCATATGCCGTGCATGAATCGTTGTTGCGGTTGTCAGGAATTGCGGTTCGCCATTGCATCTCAAGCTCTCGTCCATAAGCCCTCTGGCAAGACCCATTTTCGCTGGATATGCGAGAGCTGTGGTCACAAACGAGGGATACGCCCGACTCCTGAATATCTGCAGAAATTATGGCAGATAGATCGTGAGACTAGCACGAAAAAAATTATCAGGACTTTAGCGAGGGCTTGAGGTGTGGGTAGCTACGCCGATGTCAGCCTAAGACTCACTTTTAAGCATCTATCAAAGCTCTATAAAAATCGCATAACTCAAACAGGAGGTAAATCATGCAGTGCCTTAAACCGTTGACAGCCTCGATTGAGATTCAAGAACTGCGGGAAGTGGGTTGTGATTGGAGCGGTGACCTGTTTGGCTACTATGCCATCGGTCATCACGATCCAGTTGCTTTTATCCAAGCTGTCAACGCTGAACATGATCCAGATTGTCCTGCTGAAGCTCAACAAGTTCATCAAGGATTTTGGATGGAATATCCCCTAGAAATCGATAGTGATTGCTACTGCTTTAGAAAGTGCAATGCAGATATTGAAGGCGCGTTTGCCGTCACCTATCTCGAAATTTAAGGGGAGCCACAACCCCAATTAGCCAACTAAATATTGGAGGAAACTCTCATGCGCGATTTAGTCTACTCGCCTCAGAATCATCTCGTGTACTTCCTCGGCTATCTCAGGAGACAAAATGGTACCCGTCTCAAGGTGTTCTCAACCGTTTCCCGGCAACACGTTCTGATGATTTCTAAGGATAAATCAGGGAAGTTTAGGGAGGATTTCACCTCAGTTAAAATCACCGATTTACGCCCTGCTGTCCGACTTAGGTTGTGTTGTTAGGAGAGTGACTATGAGTGCTGTCCAAACTGCCCTCCCCCTGAAGCTCCCGCAATCTGGCCCAGTCAAGACAACCGGGCAGCGCCAATCCTTTGAAAAGATGCTGGTGGAACTCCGTCAGGAAGCAGCGGAGATACTTGCAATAGCAAACCGGATGTTTCAACAATGCTGGCAGCGATTGCAGGATGTACCCACCCCGGAGATGGGATCTGCGGTGAAGGCGTATCACAAGAAAAACGGTATTGTTATCCCCCAAGTCAATCACTCTGGTCCGATCTCTAGCAAACCCAGTCGTCCATATCGACCTTGGCCTCTGGAGCGGAAGTATCGAGAACGCATTCGACGGATGCAGGCACGGGCGCAGAAAAAATTTTCCATACCCAGCTTGCAATTTGATTTCATCCAATTAGAGTTGGTGCGGTTGCCCCATTATTTCGGCATTTGCCCACTGCCGAATGAAGAGAGTTGCACATTGAACCTTCAGGATTTACTCCTGAATCCTGCAATCGAACGGGAAAAGCAACTACGAGAACAAGAGAGTCAAGCCAGCTCCGGTTATCCCTGAGCAATGAATACACAGCCCCAATCCTCGTTGACCCGAATACCTGGACCCTACCTGCTGGGGCATTTGGGGAGAACGCAGGCCCGACTTAAGGAGAAGCAGCAATGAAATCAGAACATAGCTTTTTGCATCGGATTATCCAGGCAATTCAGCAAGGTCTTAGCCCCAAAGCCAAACAACAATGCCGTACCTGTGGCGAGTGGTACAGACCCTCACAGCTCGATAGTAAAGGGTTCTGTCGGGAATGCAATTAGTGGGGGGCTTAGCGGTGAATAAACAACTTTGGAATCTGCTTCAGCGAGGTCGAGGTGTCCTGCAACTGCAACCCTTGGGATGCCTAAGCGATCGCAGTAATTCCTTTTGTCTGGGCTGCGAACCAGGCCAGTATTACGAGTGTGAAATCTGCGGCTATCTTCAACCGTATTGCAAGGGTGCTGACGACGATTACTTTGAACTTTGCGATGACTGTTGGGGCATTGCAGAGCAGATGCATGTAGCTACAGGAATTGCGATGGGGGTCGATCTATGAAAATCCTTACCCTCTGGCAACCGTGGGCAACCTTTATTGCCCTGAATCTCAAGCGCTATGAAACCCGATCATGGGGCACTCACTACCGGGGCAAGCTGGCTATTCATGCGGCCAAGCGAACCATCGGCTTAGATGGGCAAGCCATAGTCAGTCAAGTTAATGATCTGACGGGTGGCAAGGTGCCGCGCAAGCCACGTGATTACCCACTCGGTTGCATTGTGGCGATTGCGGATCTGGTGGACTGTCCCCAGATGGATTCAAGGCTCATCAGCAGACAGACTGACCTGGAGATGGCCGTGGGGTGCTGGCAATCTGGGCGCTTTGCTTGGCAGCTAGGAAACATCGTTGCACTGCCTGATCCTATTCCCTATCGCGGGTGTCAGGGACTCCGAGATGTCCGATCTGAAACGTTGAAAATTTTGATGGAGCAAAAGACATGACCACTATCGAATGGACCGATCACACCATCAATTGTTTGGTGGGCTGCACAAAGGTTCGAGCTAAGGGAGCCAAGGAAAGCGGCTGTGAACATTGCTATGCGGCCAGAGCTTCTAAGTCAGGACGACTGCAACAGTTCTCCCAGTATCACGGCGTTGTAGATGAGCAGGGGAACTGGACAGGCCAGGTGAATTTTGTCCCTGAGCAGTTGGAGAAGCTATTCAAGTTTCGGAAGCCGATCAGGGTATTCATGCCATCGATGTCTGATCCATTCCATTCAGCAGTGAAAGACGAGTGGCTGGATCAGATTTTTGCTGCAATCGCGCTCAATCCTCAAGTCACAGTGCAGATGCTGACTAAACGACCAAGGCGAATGCGGGATTATCTCATGACTGCCAAAAACAGAATTCGGATTGCTGCTGTCATTAAGGGCCGATCAGCCAATGTTAACTACGAGATATTAGCTGGCCTTGAATCATGTCAGTGGGATTGGCCGCTCCCTAATCTCTGGTTAGGCGTATCATACCAATTTGAGCCTAAAAGCGTAATCATGAAATTCGTGAAACCCTTTTCTGGCAGAGTTTAATAGCAAATCAAAATTACACTTTTTGATGCTTATTGGTATCAGTTGAGAATCAGCAAGCCGCAGATGAGCGAATTCCTCTGCTAGTGCAAACACCAGCACCAGTAAGATTCCTGAGTTGTGAACCGCTGCTCGAACCCGTGAATCTTGGTGCCCTTCCCGCAAATTGGTGTATTACCGGGGGTGAATCTGGCCCTGGCGCACGGCCCTGTGATGTGGACTGGATTCGCTCAATCCGGGACCAATGCAAGACCGCAGATATCCCCGTGTTCATCAAGCAGCTCGGTAGTAAGCCCGTGGGCATTCCCAAGCTCCGTTCAGCGAAGGGTGGAGATATTGAGGAATGGCCTGATGATTTGCGCGTGAGGGAATTTCCAGAGTTTGGATGATGGAGGTGATTGCGGATGAAGAGGGAATACATTCAGGGGTGGCGAGTCGGCATCACGGATCATCCTGGTAGGCGGGAGCTTGAGATTCAGGGGCCAGGGGAGCTGTATATCGTCATTCGCAAGTTCAAAACCTCTGACTTTTACCAAGAGAACTACATCGACTATATGGAAGATGGTAGTTTCGATGAATGTTTGATCTGCACCTATATCTGTCCAGGAGGCACTAGTCTCTACCAGGAAGATATCTGGCAGCAAAATAGTGACATCAACCTTGAAATTTTTTATCTGGGTTAACCCGCACATGCATATTTGTACATTGGTTGTGCCCACTGGTTTATTCCCGTAGCGTTTGCAGAGAAACTTTTCAGTGTATTCCAGACGGGTGAGGTCAATGCTTGTCCAGGTTGGACAGCGGATTAGCGAGGCTCTTCACTTGCTTCTATCAGGCGTCTTTTGAGAATTGATTCGGCGGTTCTGCTCCCTCAATGCTCAAATCCAAGACATTGTTCACCAAGTAAATCAAGATGAATAACCTTTGAGGGTATCAAATGAAAGTGTTCTAGGATACAACAGAATAGAATTTATGTTCTCAGGGTGTTTGAGAAGATTTGTGGACATGGATTTGATAATCATGATCCTTGTTCTCATTGTGTCAGTTGCTTGAAGAACTCTGTCAGGGCCGTCAGACCTACCATTTTAGGAAAGGCTTGAAGATTCCTTTAAGCTCTCAGGAGATGTGGATTCTCCGCCAAGGCTTGGTTGTTTTGAGTACTTTTTTCAGTGACGGAGGTGAAGCAAGTCTTAGCTTGGTGTATCCTGATATGCCCTTTGGCCTGCCGTTAACCCAAGTCGATCCGTATGAGGCCATCGCGCTAACGGATGTAGCGTTGCTCCGCCTGAATCAAATCGAGGTTGAGAATTCTCCATCGTTGGCTCAAGAGATTCTCCAGCAGATAACTCGGCGTCTCCAGACAACGGAAGCTTTATTAGTCGTGATGCACCATAATTCTGTGAGCTGTCGTTTGCAGGCGTTGCTGTTGTTGCTGACCAAAGAAATAGGTGAACAGACACCGGAAGGGATACGGCTTGGCGTTCGACTATCTCATCAACAACTTGCTGATCTAGTAGGGACAACTCGGGTGACGGTGACTAAGACTCTCAAATCATTGCGAAAGACAGGATGGTTGTCTCTCGATCCGACTCAGCATTTCATCCTCCACGAATCTGCTGTTGTGGATCTTCAGTAATTGTCATCACCTGCACACTAATCATTAGCCCTGCTTAGTCTCCCTCCCTCCACCGATCAGAAACCCTAATCCCCCAATCCTTGTAGCACCAAGCCATCCACGCTACCCTAGTGACTAGGCAGTGGGGCATTCCCACCCAAAGTTTTTTCACCAAATCCATCCCGCCCACGGCTCCAAATCGAGCCTGATTTTTGGCGGCGGTATATTCCCCAAGAGGCTAAGACCTCCCTTTTCGTTTTCCCAATATCCACTGAGCCGACTCGGTTGCACATGCCAGCCGTGCCTTATCCACTATTCGTTATCCAAAGGACACCGCTATGAAATTGATAACTTCTGTCAAAATCGAACAATCTGCCTCCACCGAAGTGATTGACTCTGCCGCTAAGAAAGTTGGCTTGGCTGCAAGCAAAGCCTTCTTGTTCGTCATTCGCAAGGAAGTCCAGGGCTGGAAAAACTTTACAATCCTCTGCTCTTGGGGACTGTCCAAAGTGGGCCAGAAGCATGGACCTATCTTTGATGAGGTCAAAGGAAATGCTGTGGCTGTCTTCCGCAAAGGTTGTCGGCAAGAGACGTTGTTCATCCAAACGCTTATCAAGACCCAGCTCACAGACCGGATTGATGCCCACTGGGAACTGCATGATAAAGCTATCGATTGGTTCAAGGTCCAGACCCAGGCATTCCTGGCCGACAGCCCGGTTGAGGATACTTCTGAGGTCGAGGCTGAGGATCAGGCTCCTGACTTTTCGGAAGACCTGGAGGAGATTGCATCTGTAGCTGAAGTGGAGGAGCCTATCAGCGAAGTCGAGGAATCCCCTGTTATGGTCTTCGACCCTGATCCACTTGATGATGAGCTGGGTGTTCCTCAAGACCCGACTCCTGTTGAGTCTAGTGGTGGGGGCAAGCGTCGGACTGCTAAGAAGAAAGTTGAGTCATCGCTGTCTAGCATGATGAGGGAAGAGGCCGCAAAGTCTTAGCCATGCAACCCCAACTCCCAGCCTCTAGAGAGAACTGGGGGTTGGGGTATCGTGTCAGGTATCCTAATCTCACCAATTGAAAGAAAGCTGTTTTTCAGCTCATTGCTTAGATAGCAGATTTAACAGCTTTTAAAAAATCTTCACGAGTGTAGGGCTTGGTAATGTATTCATCTGCCCCTTGCTTTCTACCCCAGAGCTTATCTAAATCCTGATTCTTAGTCGTGCAGATAATCACAGGTAATTGCTGAGTCGCTTCGTTCTTCTTTAGACTTCGGCACAACTCAAACCCACTCATTTCCGGCATGACCACATCGGTAATGACAAGATCAGGCTTTTGAGTTTCAGCTTTGTTCAACGCATCTTTGGCATCATCTGTGCTAACCACAAGATAACCCGCTTCTTTCAAATATAGACACATTAGCTTTAGTTCAGCCGGACTATCATCTACTACTAAAACGGTTTTCACTTGTTGTTTCTCCTATAACAAATAGAGGTAAGCTCGTAAACAATGGCTCTACCCAATAGATTTAGGATGCCCTTCTTTAATCTAATATTTTCTATTTTTTACGTCAAAAATCCGCTTCCAGCAATGGATTCATACGCGATCTATTAGGTGCAAGCCCTGAAATTTTGGAGCTGAGTAGAGTATGCTTGCTGCTGACCCCAGGTGTCTGACTGTAGGGCTTACTGTTAGTCTTGGGGCAAAGCGTCGGATTGCCTTAATAGAGGTTGAGTTATCGCACTTTAGTAACATCAGGGACGAAGCCAACAAATTCTGGCGATGCACCTGACTTCTGAGGTGATCTGGGGGCTACTTTCTAGTTTGATAAAATAGCTGTACCTTGAGGTTAGTTGGCGATTGAGCTAAATCAACCTAGAAAGCAGCATCCTTATGGGTAGAAAGAGTACCTAGAGGAACTGGTAGATGATTCTGCATGAGGCTAGCTAATGATCAGTATCCCTTCCTTAACTCAGACTCAATTAGCACTTCTGAGGACAGCCAAAAAGCACCCTGAGAACACAGTGCGGCTTTACTATGAAACCCCGATCATTAATCATAGGAAGCCACCATTTAAAAATCCTCCGTTTATCCAGAAGCTGGTTAATTTAGGCTTAATTGAAGTCGAATTTAAACGAGTTCTCAATGGTCCATCACTTCTTGAGAAGGATAGCTGGTATGAATACTGTGCAGATTTAGAGCTACCGTCAATTCGGGCTTGGGAATTATGGCGTGAAGAATTCATTACCAGACAAAAAGAGGCTCCCAATATCCTTGTACCTGGAGAGGGATTCGAGGGATTTAGTGATGTCTGGATACAAGAAATCAATTACCATGCAGTACAGACAAGCTAGTTCAATCTGTAAATTAGGTAGACCTTATTTTCAAATTGGACTCAAGTAGAACAGGTTTGTGAAACCTTTGTGCTCAATTCAACTTGTTTTCCATCAATGGGCATACTAAGGAAGCGGAAAGCCTTAGCTTGCCTGGGTTGCTAACTAACAGCACACTCTGTAAATATTGTTTATCTTGATCTGGCCTATGTCTAACCTCATATCAGAGAAATCCACTTGTGGTTGAGCAGAACTCGATAGTAATGGGGTGTGATGGTTGTCTCAGTTCGCCTGGGCTAAACTTTGAGTTCACAATGGCCTTCCAGCCCATCGTTAATCTTGCAGATGGCAGCATTTTTGCTCAAGAAGCGTTGGTTCGAGGTACGAATAATGAATCAGCAGCTAGTATTCTGGGGCAAGTAACGGATGAGAACCGATATCGTTTTGATCAAGCCTGCCGGGTTCGGGCTATCCAACTTGCTGCAGAATTAGACATTCAATCGATATTGAGTATCAACTTCTTGCCTAATGCCGTGTATCAACCGGAACGTTGTATTCGGACAACACTTGAAACAGCTCAACAATGTAATTTCCCCATTAACCGAATTCTATTTGAGCTGACGGAAGTTGAAAAGGTTAAGGATTACGCTCATGTTCACGCCATCATTGAGCACTACCAAGAGCTAGGGTTTAGAACTGCGTTGGATGACTTTGGTGCAGGTTATTCAGGGTTGAACTTTCTGGCTGATTTCCATCCAGACTTTATCAAGCTAGATATGGCTTTGATTCGGAATATCGATAAAGATAAAGGTCGTCAGGCAATTGTTCGAGGGATTGTGCGAGTCTGTCGAGATTTAGCGATTGAACCCATAGCGGAGGGAGTTGAAACAGGTTTTGAGTTAGATGCTCTTAGACGATTCGGCATCCAATTATTTCAGGGCTATTACTTTGCAAAGCCTAGTTTCAGATCTGTGATCACCGATTTAAATCTCGCCCGCCAGCTTTGCTAGGGGGCTGTCAGGATGCACGGGTTGATTCAGCAACTGAGATGCCTGGTTTCGGGCCTCTACGATAGAAGCATAGGCTTTGCCCGCCAGGAACTCAGCCGCGAACAATTCGGCAAGGTCGTCTTGCTGCGACATCAGGATTCAGTTAAGTCGTCAAGTTTTGATGTGTTGAGACGATTTAAACAGGAATGGCGGCTGAGGGCAAGCGATTGAAAGAATGTCTAAGGTTGGGCTCTTTTACTCACATTCTGAAATAAGTGATTCAAGCTGATTAGTTAGTGATTCAACTTTTTTGCGAATCTTTTTGTCCTTTAATAATTTTGGGCTTGTAGCCCTTTTTAATACAGATCTAGCTCGATCACGCAAAATAATTTCTTCACTACTAGTTGTCTTACTTGAGACCGTAGTAATGAGACTCTGAAGTTGTTTAACTGTAAGCTCTTCTGCAACAACACGTTGTAACAATTCTTCCCGAATGTCTTCGTCTTTAACTCTAGCTATGCGGATAGCTTTCGTATATGAGACTTTTCCTGATTCAAGAAATGCAACTACATCATTAGGTAGATTGATGAGTTGCAGTTTGTTAGCAACGAAAGACTTCCAGTTTAGCCCCATCTCTTCAAAGACAGAGAGAATAAATCTCCTTTGCTCATCGTTGATAATAACGTTATTATCGCTACGACGGTTTGCTGCGTTAAAGAGTGAAGTCAAGATCTGAGAAACTTCGTCTTTACTCATTTGAAGGCCAGTGGATAGAAGTTGAATGATTCCACGAGTTCGTTCAAATGGATTAATATCTGACCGTGCTTCATTCTCGATAATGGCTATTTTTAATGCAATGAGATCATCAACCTCATCTACTTTTGCTGGCACTATTTTATGGCCTAACTCTTCAGCGGCAAGTCTACGTTGCGAACCTGCAATCAGCTCAAAATACTTACCTTTGCCTGGTATCGGTCTTAGTAAAAGCGGCTCTCTGATACCAACAGATTGAATCGTAGCCTTGATTTGTTCGATTTTCTCTCGATCGTAATAAAGCCTAAGCTGAAATTCAGGGAGAATAATCTTGTCAAGACTTATTTCCACAATTGGAGATGTACTCCAAGCGGGCTGGCCTTTAGAATTAAGAAGATCATCGTTAAGTACAAAGCTCTCTAATGCTGCTTCAGTATCTTTTCCCTTCCTGAGAGTAAGCGAACGACGGCTAGCCATTAATGATCCTCACGATTTCTTCAAAAAGTTCACAATACTCATTTCGAGCCATTTCTATAGGAGTGAAGTTTTTGTTTTTCTTTTTTAACTTTCTCTTTCTACGATTTTCTTCTAGGCGTTGTACTTCTCTAATCGCTGTAGTTCTCTGGCCTGGAGTATCCATTATGCATGTTCTTTGATGGATGACTGTATCAAGCGGGAACACATGCTTCCTGGTTTTCTCATCTTTGTCTGCCGCTTCAAGAGCTTCCCGTAATAAGATGGTGCCTTCCTCAGCACGGTTAAAGAATAGAACGGCTTTAGGTAAGCCCCCTCTAATATCTTGTGCAACTTCGACCATTTCAATAGTTTCATCGTTGCTATCCAAATCTAGTTGTGAGGTTTGACAGGGAATGACAACAATATCGCAACGGCTCAAAATTGCTCTGGAGACATCTTCCATACTTCCAGGAGCATCTACGATGACATAATCAAATTTTTCTTTTACATTTGGCAGCTCTCTTAGAAGCGTTCTTGCGTCTCCCATGACTGTATATTCTATTTCTGGACTGATTGCTGAGAGCCATTTGGAGCTGCTTCTTTGGGCATCTGCATCTATAAATCCTACAGAGCCAAATTGCTCAAACCAATCACGAGCATGTGTGGCTGTGGTGGTTTTGCCAACTCCACCTTTCTGGCTGAGAAAAGCAATGATTATGGGTTTAGTGGGGGGTATAAACTTCTTTTTCTTGGTGCTCAATTGCTTATCTCTTGTAGCTGTGATCATTTATATGCCTCTAGATGAGTCAAAAATATTCACAAAACCTGAAAGGATAATAACGTTATTATCAGATTTGTCAAGATATTGAATGTTCTTCAAAAATATTTTTCTTCTCAGGAAATGCTTTGCTTGGCAAGCTTTTTAGCTTTTTCCGAAGGTCTATTTGTGCTGACCCTACCCGAAATCCTGGAGTATCTGGACTTCAAGGTTTACGTTGAGACACCAGATGATCTGCGGATGAATCGAAGGATTATCAGGGATGGTACGGAGAAACTGAGGTAAGAGTCCAGTGTGATCCAGGAATGGCAGACTAATGTTATCTTCATTCGTTACTGCCCAGGCTTAAATCATTGTGTTGAGAATGAAGTTATAACTCTCTCTGGATCTATGTTTTAAGCACAACAGCAATCAATCCGTGATCTTCCGTTGAACAAGAAAGTCTCTGATCAAAAAATTAGTGAATCTGATATTCGAGCAATCTACCATCAAGGTGAGGATGCGGTTGTTGAGCTAGTCACCCGTCTTATCGAGCGGATAGAGCGACTAGAAGAACGTCTTGACAAGGATAGTCGTAACAGTAGTAAACCACCCTCAGGCGATGGCTTTGGGAAGCGGACAAAAAGTCTACGGGGTAAGAGTAAACGCAAAAGTGGTGGGCAAAAAGGTCATCCTGGTAGCACATTGGAGTGGCGTGAGACCGTCGATGCCGTAGTTTTACATCCGGTGACTCAGTGTCAAGAATGTGGTGCCTCTTTAACAGAAGTAGCACCACAACAATATGACCTTAGCCAGGTTCATGAGTTACCCCCCTTGTCACTACAGGTGATTGAGCATCAAGCAGAAGTCAAGTATTGTGAGCACTGCCAAACCTTGAGCCGGGGTGTATTCCCTGCAGATGTCACCAATGTGGTTCAGTATGGCAGTAGCCTTAAAGGCTTGATGGTGTACTTGCTGGACGCTCAACTGTTGCCGTTTGAGCGAACGAGTGACCTGTTGAAAGAAGTTTTTGGTTGCCAGGTTTCTGAAGGAACCCTCTGCAATGCCCGTACAACCTGTGCTCAGAAATTAGAACCGATTGAGGTACAGATCAAAGACGGTATTGAGCAAGCAGCAATAGGGCATTTTGACGAGACAGGGCTGCGGGTGAACAGCAAGCTATGGTGGCTACATGTCGCCTGTACGAGTGGGTTGACCTACTACTTTGTTCATGCCAAACGCGGAAAAGCAGCGATGGACGAAATGGATATTCTGCCGAACTTTACGGGTACCAGCATTCATGATGGTTGGCAGAGTTACGCCACCTATGATTGTGCTCATGGTCTCTGCAATGCTCATCATTTGCGGGAGTTACGCTTTGTCGTTGAGCACTATCAGCAACCTTGGGCTGAAGAGATGATGACGTTGTTGGTGGACATCAAAACTCAGGTAGAGAGTGCTCATGCTGAAGGCTTAAAAGCTCTCAGCACAGAACAAATCGAGATGTTTGAGCAGCGTTACCGAAAAGTATTAGCCGATGGATTCAAGAGTAATCCAATCCTGCCAGTTGATGAAAACGCACCTAAGAAACGAGGCAAGAAAAAACAAAGTACACCGAAAAACCTTCTCGACCGACTGGAGAAGTACCAATCTGCTGTTCTGGCCTTTATGTATGATTTCCAGGTTCCCTTTGATAACAATCAGGCTGAACGGGATATTCGCATGATGAAATTGAAGCAGAAGATCTCAGGTTGCTTCCGCTCGTTGGCGGGTGCCCAGCAGTTCTGCCGTATTCGCGGTTATATTTCGACTTTGAGAAAGCAAGATATCCCTGTACTTGATTCACTTAGAAGTATTTTTGTTGGAACTCCTGTGCTACCAATGCTTCAGCCTGGGCAGTAACCTTCATTCATACCATCTTGCTCAGTGTCTAAATATTTAATTGACCTGTGCTAAATAGTTGAAACCCGCTCACAAAACACCCGAAAGATAGACAGAATTGCCAAAGGCTAGTGGGATTGAGGACGGCATGGCTACTGAAGAAGATCAGCAAAACTCCAATTCCCATGAGCACCCACCCTAAAAATTTCTCTCGTCTGGGTAAGAAAAAGAGTGAGATAACTCCACCTGTTAGGAAAAGTACAGAAGCATCTGCTGAAATACCTCGCCACCAATAAGGATGAACATTGGTAGTGAAGTAAATGTTCTGGCCCATGAAATAGAAGCCTATTGCCAGCAGAGCCAAGCCCATTAATCTACCCATTCAAAATGTTCCTCAATACCAAGCATAGGGTTTATCTCTAGATTGCCCAATACTTGAAGGCACCGAGACAGTAGAGTTTAATGCAGAGCAGACTGACACAGGAACGAAGCAAGTAACTATGCAGGCGACAAATCCATCCGATCCTTAGTCAGATCCAAATACTCGATATTATCCCGGCACACCCATTTGAGGAGAATCCTTGGTGGATGTGGGTTTGCAGCGAACTTCAACATCACCTGATGGTATTGGTCTTCCGTCGTACTGGAATGCTGAAGCCGCTCCCAGTTCTCCGTCAGGTTTTGCAAGGTGTCATTGCCAATCTCACTACGAAAGGCCGTGGCAATCCCCATCTGTTCATCAAT
Source organism: Acaryochloris marina S15 (assembly GCF_018336915.1). Classification (GTDB taxonomy): domain Bacteria; phylum Cyanobacteriota; class Cyanobacteriia; order Thermosynechococcales; family Thermosynechococcaceae; genus Acaryochloris; species Acaryochloris marina_A. The sequence goes on from NZ_CP064921.1 coordinate 105,920, forward strand.
AGAGAAGAAGAAGAAATCACCGCTCTCGATCATGTGCTGCAATACCGCTTGAGCAACGGCATTATTGGGGTTGATCAGAACGTTGAAGGTCTGGAAGCCATAGAATTCAAAGGCAAAGCTTTAATCTGGCAACCCGAAAGGTTGTTTAATCCATATCTCTATTCAATCAGGAAAGCGTAAACCCGCCATCAGCAAAGAGGATGAAGATTTTTACATCCCCATCCTCCTATTGGACTAGTCCTATTGGTTTTCCTGCTTAACTCATCACATCCGCCTGGCACATCTATGACTATTGTGAACAGTCACAAATGAAACTACTCAGAACATCTTTGGCTACAGCTAAGGGACCTGTTCCCTCTACTGCCTCTTCACCACTACCTATGAGGCCATCAATCGTTCCAGCCACTTTTGCAAGTTTAAAGCCATCTACAACAAATTCTTGCGTGGGATATCGCTGTAAAAATTCCAAAAAGGATATGCGGTTGTCATCACTGAGAGAAAGGATGACGGCTGAGCGAAATGCTTGTAGATTAGCTTTTTTGCTAGGGGTCTGAAATATTTGCCCTGCCTGAAATAAGGCATATTCACCAGGGAGGATATGAAGTAGGCGATCTGCAGTCTGCAGCTTTACTTTTACCTCCTTGGTCATAAACTGACGGGCCGCTTCAGGATCTTGCCCTGACACATTCAAAAAGAACTTTAACTTAGAAGATGCTTTACCCGTTTGAGCAAAAGTTTCCAACTCATCTACAGTCAAGGATTGACCAAACTGCTTGTAGGTAAACACCACCTTCTCTGCAGCATTAGCAGAAGAACTGGACAATAACAGACTAGTTGTTGAGGCCACGGTAACAGTGGCTAAAGATAACCCTTTAACGACATCCCAATGACCCATCTTTGACAACCACGAGGGAAATATGGCCATAGATTGACTCCAATATACTTTGAATAATCATGTCAGCATTAATAAAGAGCGATTGTGGAGGGCAGCCCAGAAAACGAACCACCCAATACTGAAACACCACCCATAACTGCTATTGGACTTTGGCAGAAGTAGCCATGGGTTGAGTAGCTGGTCCTGTGGCTGTGTCTAATGGCTTGACTGTAGATGCATCTTCTTTTAGCTGGGCTGTATCAGAGGAAGTTGGTTCAGAAGATGTAGTAGTCCCTACTACATCTTCGCAATCCTCTAATCCTTTCTGTGAATGATGTTGATGGCTAGAAACCGTTTGAGCTTTTGTCTCATTCGGAGATGCCTGAGTTGTATTGCAATCACAAATGAAGTCTGACAATACGCCTTTCGCAACTTCTAAAGCAGGCAGAATTCGCTCCACAAATCCACTTACATCGTTGTAAGTGCCTTCAAGATTTGTTATGTCTAGGCGAATGGTGTTTTGGGGATGTTTGTTGATAATTTCTAAGAAAGAAATACGATCATCCTCTATTGAGTTAAGCACCGCTGTTTTGATAGAATTCAGACCTCGCTCAGTTTTACCATCCGTGCTAGAAATAACCTGGTCAAGCTTAAAGAGCAGGAATTCACCATTTGAGCCTTCAATAAAGTTCTTCATGAATTTTGGAACTGTCAGCTGATCCGAGAGGATGGCCCGGACTACTTTTGGTAGCTCAGCATCTGTATTAAGCAGGGTTTGCAATGAAGATGGCAGTTCTCCAGTATTAGTAAAGTTATCCAGCTCCTGTCGGGTTACATTGACTTCAGTATCTTGATAGCGGACAAAAATGCTCTCAGCCGCTTGGGATTCAGTTGCTAGGAGTGGAACACCCATTACGGTAGCACTAGCTAATCCCAAAGGAAGTAAAGATTGAAGATAATTTTTCATAAAAACTCCTTGCAATTTAGTTCTATTAGGTCAATGAAGAGAGGTGAGAATGGATTTCCTTGCTATAGAGCGCCTATATTCGGCATGTTATCTACCTACGATTGTTGTTCATTTATCGTCAAATGAAATCAACTGTATGGACGTATCTAAATGTCCTCAACTTGTCCAATGGGACGATATGGCATCATCCGATGGGATGATTATTACTTCTGACTACGGAAGGACTGAAGCTAATCTTGCACCAATTCTGAGCTTTTATCATCCTTATGGCCTCGTCCAAATGACTACTTTAAGGGCTGATTTGTGAGGGAAAACCCTAGCAATGGCTTGCTAGGGCGGTTTGGTACAGGGTGTTAGGGTAAAGCGATGTATTAGAAAACGGTTTAGATTTCGTTGGGCTAAAACCGTTCAACAATGAGAATATGAATTTCAAAATCCGCTTGGTCATCGAAATGGACATCTAACTGATCACAATCAGTTAGATGTCATAAATACTCTGTCCCATTTTTGGCGATCTTCGAGAATCTTTCCAATTCCTAAAGCCACACAGTCAAGAGGTTTGAGAGCTACATGCACAAAAACACCAGTTTCCTGGCTGATTAATCGATCAAGTCCTCTCAACAAAGCTCCACCACCACATAGCATTAGTCCATTGGTATAAATATCTGAGACTAGTTCTGGTGACAACTTTTCTAAGGTTTGCTGAACGGTATTCACAATCAATGCAACTTCCTTTTGCAGGATGTCACGTACCTCTGCCCCCTTCAAAGTCAGTTGTTTAGGCAAGCCAGATTGAGAGCTACGGCCTCCTACTTCCATCTCCTCTATATCCCAATGTGGATGGATGAGGGAAGATCCTAGCTTATGCTTAATCGCTTGAGCCGTTTGTAATCCTACTAATAGATCATAATTACGTTTAAGGGATTGGCGGATCGCATCATCCATATGAGTACCAGCGACTCGGATGGATTGGCTACTCACCACCCCACATAAACTGATAACCGCCACTTCAGTTGTACCGCCACCGATATCAACAATCATATTCCCAAGAGGCTTATCGATGGGCAGATCTGCACCGATGGCTGCAGCGATCGCTTCATCAATAATAGAAATGTCTTTTGCACCAGCTAGTCCAGCAATATCTTGAAGTGCCCGTCGCTCTACATTTGTGGCTCCGTTAGGAATCGCCAGAGTCAATTGGGGAGGGAAAAAGGGTTTCCTTCCTAATCCCTGATTTAGAACCCGTTGTAATAACTGAAAGGCGATGTCTACGTCCGTAATGACGCCTTCGCGCAGTGGGTAGCTGACCATAATATTGGTTGGCTCCCTTCCCTCTAGGCGTTGGGCTTGATGACCGCAAGCTAAGATGGACTGATTTTCTGTATCCCTAGCAATAACCGTGGGTTGACGGATGATAATACCCTTTCCCTTGGCATACACCAACGTATTAACTGTTCCCAAATCTATCCCAATATCGGGTGAGAAAACTCTCAATAATCCCACCTATTATTTCTCCATTGGCATAAGATCTTTGAGTTCAGCCCCATCCAAAATTGCTAAATTTAGATTACTGCCAGAAATATCCGTATGGATCAGTTGTGCCTCACTCAGGTCTGTTCCTGTCAAAGTTACATCGACCAAATGAGTGTGGTGGAGTTTGGCTCTATATAGAATGGCATTCGATAAATTGGCACCATTCAAGACCGCCTTTTGCAGATTTGCTTCTCGAAGATTCGCTCTCGTTAAGTCTGCCCGATCTAACGCAACAGAAACTAAACTCGCCCTGATTAAGATGGCATTATGAAGCTGAGCCTCAATGAGATTCGCTTGGGTTAAGATGGCATCAGTCAAATTAGCCCCAGTGAGATGGGCATTATTAAGGTCAGCTTTCTCCATCTGAGCACCCGTTAGATTGGCCTCAGTCAGATTAGCCTCGCTCAGGTCCACTCCTCGTAAATCGGCCTGACAAAATAGGGTTTTGATGAGTCGCTTACCTGCAAACTTTACTCCTCGCAAATCAGCGCCTCTAAAATCCACACCACTTAGGTCCATATCCTGAGTATGGTCAAGGGGGCGGGGTTTTAAATCACAAGCCATTGCATCATCTTTATTTTCTGGATGGGCTTGGTTCCGCGTATACATAATTGAACCTTTGAATATTATTTATTGCACCTTTGAGCTAGCAGCTATCAGGATTTCTTAGGACAAAGCGTTTAACCTTTCTAGACTCCAGTTCGCGAAAGACCGAAAATCAAAATAGCTGAGCTGAGAGTCACTGCCTCTAACTAGGGTGATACCCTCGGTTGAGCGGAAGGTTGAGGTTCAGAAGAAGATGGTTGCGACTGAACCTCAGGTGCTGGGTTGGATTGACGGCTCCGAATGTCTGAACTGCCATTAGAACCATTGAGAGACTGAATATCCGTGGACAAACGCTTGACTTGTTGAACCACTTTTTGAAGCTGTTCTTGGTTATTCTGAACTTCTTCTGTCAAGGCTGATGGATCAAATTTCTTCAAGGACTTAACGTCCTGCTCCAGAGCTTCAATTTTGGACTCAAGAACAGTTTCAGACAGGTCTGCATTGATATTGGATGTTTGGGGTTCCTGTTCAAAAGACAGCACACGAATGGCTAACCAGACTGATACGCCTCCTAAGATCATGACGAAGGCAATCAGCATGCCGATGATAAAATTTGACCGACTTCGTAACCGCTCTGTCTCGATTTGAACTCCCGTCAGATCATTTTGTACACTCCGTTTCAAATCCTGAGAAATTTGAGCAAAGGATTCAGAAGTCAGGAGGTTAGGATTCCCTTGTGGGGTATTGCTAGGTTGAGGCGCTTGTGATTCCGAATAATTAGTCATGGTGTTAATTCTCCATACTGAAGATGAGTAATAAATCAGCTTGCAATCAGATTTGTGGTTTTAGGTCGTAGAGATATGTCAGCACGGTTGAATTTATTAGCATCAAAATTTAAATCCAGATGAAGATTGTGCAAAAAAAGATTCATGTTTGATTCAACGGGTGAAGTCGCAAGGCCGACAGTTGGGGGAAGACAGTCTTGCTTGGGTCTTTGTGAATCAACGGTTAGTTCTATTAAGAATCTATCCCCCTTATAGATCAGTTCAGCTGCGGAGAAGTCCAACAATTCAGGGAAATACCTCTGGTGTTCTGGGACTACGAACTGATACTGAAGGATTTCACCTGTATTAGCTTCAAAGTAATAGTCGATAAGGTTACCTAGCCAGTTACCTGAATGAGTCCATACTTCATTGCCTAATTGATAATGAATAGATGATTTGGGCTGGAAAATTAGTGCTGTACTTTCGGCAACATCTAACCAAGCCCCTTCAGGACTTACCGCTACCACCTGTTCCCAAGGCAGAGATCTTTGCTCATCTGCATTCAATAACGTTTTATACGTTAATCCTAAGACTTGGTGCAATTGCTTATCCACCCAGATTTGATGCACTGTGCCCAAGAGTTGCCCCGTATGACAATCCCATACTGGACAATCAATGAGTTGACTGAACTGGATAAGGGGATAGGTAGAGAGGCGCATAGTTATTCACTGGTTAAATAGGACAGTTATGATGCCAAGTTAGACTGGATCAACAGTCGAACATTACTCAACACTGTTGAATTTCTGAGCTGTAATAGGTGATACGGTGGGTGAGAAAGATGGAGAGTTGCTAGATAGAACAGTATGACTAGCGACCAAGAGGCTTCCTGTGATACCCAATGCTCCACAGAGCAAGCCTGTTCGCCACCGCAATTGCGATCTAAGTTTTTGGACTTCTATTGAGCAGTGATCGGGTATAAGACTAGCTGGAGGGACGACTGCACCCTCTAAAGTTGGTTGGCCAGTTGTCTGGGTTGGAGACTGGAACATGACCTGTTCATGCAGCCAATCTGTAATTAATTGTGGACAATTATGCTGGAACCAGCGGAGACCGACAAATCTAAATAAGGGCTTAGACTGGGTTGCAACCGCTCTGCTAATTCGATTGAGCGATCTTACAGTCACTTTTTGATTGATTAGGTTGATGGACCCGATGTCATACAGCCGATCCAAGATCAACTTGATTGTGGTCGATTCATGCCGCACAAGCTGTTCTAGTAACAGTGAAATTTCATCTACAGACTTTTGCTCCACTGGGTTAGCTCGATTCAGCAAGCCTGCAGCCGCAGTGGAAATGGAAGTGGAAGATTCGGAGGATTGAGAGCGCTTCAACATGAGTTTGTAATAACGCAATAACCTTATTTAATTCTGAATCCTCCCCCTTGAAATCGACCGCATGTCTAAAAATATGGATTTACTTCATCCATGAGGACTAGTCCCTTGAGATGTTGACGGACGAGTAACTATGTACGAAGGTAAGGAGGCTCGAATGCAACGATAACTCAACACTTTTATTACTCATCACAAAAGATGAATCGTTTATTTTCAGTAGAAAATATGCACTGTTTCTTCAGTTAATTCAATTTCATTCAACTAAAGACTGGGCTGCTCTGAATAACTCATATTGATCAGCGCTATCTCACCACAACACTAACAGCTAACTATTGAGGGTAAAAAATCCTTATCAAGGCCATCACAAACGATTTAATAATCTCGGAGAATATTTGATGACAGCTTCTTCGTCTCAAGTGATATTGCCTATCATTGGCTGGCGCGAGTGGGTATCATTTCCAGAACTAGAAATCCCCCAAGTTAAAGCCAAAATTGATACAGGGGCTCGTTCTTCCGCGCTACATGCATTTGACATAGAGCGATTCCAAGACAATGGCAAATCAATGCTTCGGTTCAAAACTCATCCTATTCAAAAGGATAAAACTACGATTGTTACAGCTATTGCCGAGCTGTTAGAAGTCAAACAAGTTCGAGATTCAGGAGGACATACTGAAATGCGTCCCGTCATCCTCACGGAGATCGCCCTCTCCAATTACTCCTGGAAGATAGAGGTGACCCTGACTGATCGCAGTTCTATGGGATTTCGGATGTTGTTGGGACGGCAGGCTGTTCGTCAGCGCTTTGTCATTGATGTAGGTCAATCCTATATCCACAATTCAGATCCTCAAAATTAATGTAATCGGAATAACTATGAAAATCGCCATCCTCTCCCAGCAGCAATCTCTCTATTCAACTCGGCGACTCTTAGAAGCGGGTGAAGAGAGAGGGCATGAAATACATGTCATCAATTATTTGCGATGCTACATGAATATCACGGCCCATAAGCCCAAGGTTCTCTATCAAGGAGATTCGCTGGAAGGCTACGATGCGATTATTCCTCGAATTGGGGCTTCTAAAACTTTTTACGGTACGGCTGTAGTCAGACAATTTGAAGTTATGGGGGTTTTCTCGGCCAATGAATCCCAGGCAATCTCGCGATCTAGAGATAAACTTCGCTGTCTGCAAATTTTGTCACAAAAAGGGATTGGTCTACCAGTGACAGGATTTGCCAATTCCTCAAAAGATATTGACGGATTGATTGAAAGTGTCGGTGGGGCTCCATTAGTAATCAAGCTACTAGAAGGTACTCAGGGAATTGGAGTGGTTTTGACAGAGACACATCAAGCGGCAAAGTCTGTCATTGAAGCGTTTCGGGGTCTGGATGCCAATATCTTGGTACAGGAATTTATCAAAGAAGCGGGGGTATGGACATACGGTGTTTTGTCGTGGGAGATCGGATCATCGCTGCTATGAAACGGCAAGGTGCTCCTGGTGAGTTCCGCTCCAATATCCATCGAGGCGGTAGTGCTACTCAAATCAAGCTAACACCAGAAGAACGAAGCACTGCAATTCGTGCTTCAAAAGCAATGGGTTTGCGGGTTGCTGGGGTTGATTTACTGCGTTCCAATCACGGCCCAGTCATCATGGAAGTTAATTCTTCTCCTGGTTTAGAAGGAATTGAAACGGCAACAGAGATCGATGTTGCAGGTAAGGTCATCGAATTTTTAGAAAAGAATGCGGGACCAGGTAAGACCCGCGATCGCATTAAATATTAACCTTCACAAATAGTACAAAAATAAAACTATATGACCCCCATCACCGTCGGTGGTATTACAGTGGCCCCTGGCACTGAGCAACGCATCGAGTTGCCAATCGCTCGCCTTCCCACTCAGACCATGTTGTCCTTACCCGTTCATGCGATCAATGGTCATAGTGATGGTCCACACCTATGGCTCAGTGCAGCAATTCATGGGGATGAACTGAATGGCGTGGAAATTATTCGCCAAGTCTTGGAGCAGGTTAAGCCTAACAAGTTACAGGGAGCCTTGTTAGCTGTCCCCATTGTCAATATATTTGGCTTTATTGAGCAATCCCGGTACCTTCCCGATCGCCGGGATCTCAATCGGTCATTTCCAGGCTCTGCTAAAGGATCATTAGCTGGCCGGATAGCCCACCTATTTATGAAAGAAATAGTAAGCCATTGTAGCCATGGCATTGATCTTCATACTGCATCCAATCATCGGGTTAATTTGCCCCAAATTCGGGCCAATCTAGATGATTCAGAAACTTATCGATGTGCTCAGGCTTTTGGTGCACCTGCCATCATCCACGCCAACACTCGGGATGGGTCTTTACGGCAAGCTGCTGCAAAGCAAGGTATTTCCGTTTTGCTATATGAGTCAGGAGAAGCCCTTCGATTTGACCAAGAGGCTATCAAGGTCGGTGTTGAAGGAGTATTACAGGTGATGACTGCATTGAAAATGATGGACTCTGACTTCAAATCAGATCAGGGCAAAACACCACCAAAAGAGTCCAGAGAGACAAAATGGGTCAGAGCCTCTCAAAGCGGCATTCTACATTTGCAAATAGAATTGGGACAAACAGTTAACAAGCGCCAAAAAATTGGCTACATTGCCGATGCATTAGGTGATACCAATAAAAGGGTTCAGTCTCCCTGTGATGGGATAGTTATTGGTTTTACAAAAAATCCTTTAGTCAATCAAGGAGACGGTATCGTTCATGTTGCCATGCTCTAAGTTTTTTGATATTGAAGTTTCTGCAATTTCAGTATCGTAATACAAACACTAAGCCAAAGAAATCCAATCCCATAGCCACCGGTAATATCCGTGGGCCAATGGACACCTAAGTAGAGCCGGCTGAATCCAATCGCACTAATTAAGAGGCTAGCTAGCCCATAGATGGTCACAGTTCTCCTCCTTCTCGAATGAAGGCTGGCTAACAAGTAAGCTAGAAAGCCATAGAAAACTATCGACCCTAGTGCATGGCCACTGGGATAGCTAAAGGTGGTCTCAGTAATCAATTGTGGCCATAGCTGGGGACGGGTTTTGTTGAATACTAGCTTCAGTCCAGTCGCCAAAACAGCACCACCGAAGCAGTTTACAGCAAGGATATAGGCTTCTTGTCGATAGCATCGCCACTCAAAAAGGATAAAACTGATGACTACGAGAGAAACGACAATACTTGGATCTTCTAACCGAGTAATTGCCAACATCACAGAATCCAGTGTGAGATTAGCAAACTGGTGGATTCAGAGCAGTGCGACTTTATCAAATGCAAAGGCTTCCCGCTCTAGGACTTCATTGGAGAGCTTTGCTGTCCCAAACCAGAACCTGACTTTTCCTGCTAAGTCTCCTGGGTAGCTAACAGCCAGCCTTCAATCAGGTCATTGAGCTTCGCCCACCCTTTCCACAGGACTTGAATTCCAATCGGTGTGTTTCGACGATGCTCCAGATATCCCCCGAGTCGTGCAACTGCTTGAACAGCCCATGCCACCGTTAATGTTTTAGGTACCTTCGGGGTCTTGGCAATGAGAACTTTGATCTGTAAAGGCGTGAGGACATCTTGTGCAGGTAATTGAGGTTGTGTTCGTTCTAAATAAGTCACACGCAACAGCTCTACAGCAGTGACACACAGGAATCCCAATAAGGTTTTCATTCCCTCAGATGCCAACCGATATCGCTCCACCTGAGTGCCCGATTTTAGAACTTTGTGATACTCCTCAACTCGCCAACGGTAGGTGTACCAACGCAAAATGGTTTGGGCCATTTCTACTGTTGTCACGACTTCACTAGTGAGCAACATCCATGACACTGGTTCTTCCCCTTCAGGTGGGGCTACTTCTGTTGCATAGACAGCGTAAACCTGAAGGGGTTGACTGGCAGCTAGTCGGGCTGGTCTTTGAAGTTCAACAAGACAACATCTCACAGCTAACTTAGCCGTGCGCGCACTCCGGCCTTTCGTTTTAGGTAAGTCAATCTCATACTCGAACTGAACACTCTGGGCTTCCAGCTTTTCCCACAGGCGATTAGGATCGTGTTCTAGACAACGATTATGAGAGGCTCTAACCACGAGTCCCGTATTGTCTAGGGTATTGAGTCGTTCAAAGACTTCAGCAATGTCTCCTTCTCGGTCAAAGACATGAATGATACGAGTTGAAGGACCCACAGCTTTCTCCACTGCGTGCAGTGCTTCCACCCAACGATAGGATTCTTTTTCCTCAAATAGACGCTCCCGAGCAGTTTTACGCGCTTTGGTCTGACGTTTCTTCTTTTGTCGGGACGTTTCATTCTTCGGGGGCTTGGGACGATGCTGACGATTCCACACTTTTTGCCATAACAAACCCAAGGGTTGGCCCTGCTCAGGGTCAACGGCTAAGGCACTATGGAGTAATAATCCATTCCCCCCTCTGCCTTGGGGACCATAGCCTTGGCGCTTCTGCTTGATACCTTCATAGTCGAGGAAGGTGGTGTCGCCAACACTCAAGGTCATCTCTTGCGACGATACGCTACAAGCGGTCATAGAACAATGAGGAGAAATAATCTTAGCGAAGCTGGTTTTCACATTTGCGAAAACTCGTAAGACCGTTTGAGGGCTTTCCCAGTCTCAAATACGGTCGATAGGGCTTGACCAAATTTCTCGCTCAGAGAACGACCGATACTGAATGCACGGTGATTCAATCGTTGATCACCCAACTCACAGGTTCCAAAATTTTGCTCATAACGCTCTGGACTCATTAGATGCTCTCTGGGTATCACTGCACTTACTTTAACCAAGGCTGAGACTAAGGGCTACAAATACCACCCACTAAGCACTGGAAGACTTAGCAGGAAAAGTCAGAAACCAGAACCAGCACACAAACTCCAAGCCCCACCGTTCCTAGGGTCATAATCAGACTATTGATCTGAGTATGAAACTTCCGGCCCCAAAGACTGGCTAAATGATGATGTGGTGGTTTAGACATGGGCTAACTACTATTCTCATTTTGGCACTCCCTCCCACAAGGCTTTATTGATCTAACTGAACAATCGGCTGCTGAGAAGAATAGTTGTTAATATTTGCTCCAATAGTGTCATAGTTACCCTCTTTCTTCGCTTGAGGAATGTGGTTAATAGCACGCTCAAGTAATAGATTGAGCAAGGTCCTCAAACCAATAATCAGAATTAACCGTCCAATATCTTCCAACTGTTTGGAGAACATAGTGTTGAGGATTGTAGCCCCGATCAAGAAACTAAGTCCCAAAGAAAAAGCGTATCCCATTTCGAGGCGACTTCTCTGAAATGCGATCGGAGTATGAGGTTGAAGGAGTGAATTCTTTAAGAATATGAATAAGCCCTTGCAAATTCCCACAAAAACTACAAACAGGGCCAATAGCTGGCATAAGCTAATTAGTATCGTATTCAGAAGCAATACTAAAACTGCTAAACCATCGGCAAAAGAATTAACAGATTCCATAGTCATTTGTTATTGACAACTTGCCGATAGTTCTTGGGTGGGATTACTTGTTGCTAAGCGATCATGAAAAATTTTATTTGGTTCGCTCACTAGGATTGTTGACACCTTGAGTCGCTCTAGAAGAGGAGTTGTATGGGTCCCAAGATTTAGACCATTCCCTAAACGACGATATAGCAATCTCAATATCACAAGGTCATAATCTTTCGATATCTGAGCAATAGCTGATATGGGTAATTCAGCTTCCAGTAGTAAAGTTTTTATCCTACATTCTACTGCTGGCAATTGATCAATAAGCCTCTCCATCTGCATTTTGATCCGGGCGCGTTCCTTTTCCGGGGATCGAGGGCTACAAATATGCAACAGTGTAATTTGGCCTTGGTTTGCCGATGCCAATATCTGCGCAAACCGCAGAGTTCTAAGAATGACAGGGTTTGGATCCTTGATGGGCACCAAAATATTTTGCAGATACAAGGGTGAGACTAGCAGCTGAGCAACTACGACTGGGCAATGAGCAGCACACATGACTGCATATTGGATGCTATTGAACCAGCGATCATTTAATCGAGTCCGTTTGCCCATGCCTAAGACAATTAAATTGGCATTTTCTTCCCGACCCACATGGCTAATCGCTTGGGCAACATTGCCGTCAATGCGAAGTTTGGGCTGCATATGTGCCCCAATGGATTTATTGAAACTTACAGCGGCAGTTAGTCGATGCTGACAGTATGACAAAGCCTTCTCTAGCTGAGGCGCATTCATCTGAGGTTGTGCTAATGCGATGGCTAAGGGAATGATTCGGCCATTTTCATAGCAGGAGATCAATGCTGCCAACTCAATTAAAAATTGTTCAGTTTTTGGGTTGTATACAGGAACCACAACTGAGAAGAGTTCGGGACTATTGCTGGGAAGTGGCAACCAATCAAAGGAAAGGTTCGGGTCAAAGGTCTTTTGTACTGCTAACTGGCGAGCAAACCGAGAAGTCACCAGCGGTCCTAAGATCGACGTGAGCAGCATCATGAGAATGACGCTGTTAAACACCTGAATATTGATGATATTGGCTTCGTAGCTCACCAACGCTGCAGCCAAAGTTGCAGCCACTTGAGGAATGGACAGTGACCACATGGCCCAAAACTGAGGCCAGCTATAACTAAAAAGATATTTGGTACAGAGGGATGCCAACATTTTAGTCGTGAGCAAAGTGCTTACAACTACCAACGGCAACTGTATCGAGGCAAAAATACTGCTGAAGGCTTTCAGGTCTAACAATAACCCCATGTTGATGAAAAACATGGGAATAAAGAGGACACTACCCAAAAATTCTGTTTTTTCTTTAACGGGGCCATCTCCAATGATGCTGTTAATGGCTAGCCCAGCTAGAAAGGCCCCAATAATATTTTCTACTCCAATCAATTGGGCTACTACAGCACTCAAAAAGACCGAGAGCATGACAAATAAGAACTGATTACCTTCATCCTTACCTTTGGAGTTTAGACTAATAGCTCCTTTTAAGAAAAAGAAAAGACAGTCAGTTTGAAGCAACCGACTGCCCAATGATTAAAGCTGAAGATTGAACCTCTCAACAGCTTTATCATGACTAGTCTGGACAAACTAAAGAACTTTCGCCAGTCAATCTACTACCGATTAGGGAATGCGAAGGATGCTTTATTCGACTTGATGGATGCAGTACTTACCACTCGCAGCATCAGTTCATTTGTAGAGCTGTCCCTCAGTCCCCTGTTTCGCCGCAAATGGCCGAGTATTTATAAAGCCCTTCAAGATGCCGATCCTTCTCGTCAACTCTTGATGGAGGCATATGCCAAGGAGATTCCCCCATCAGAGCTGATCGTCTTGGCGGGAGACCATACGGCCTGGCCACGGATTTATGCTAAGACTCTGCGTGAACGCACATATGAACACCAACCTCAACCGCTAAGTGGTGTGAAACCCATCACCCTTGGCCAAGGGTACAGCAGCATTGCCTGGATTCCTGAAGCCCAAGGGAGTTGGGCATTACCTTTAGTGCATGAACGCATCACCAGTTTTGAAACGCCACTGGAGAAAGCCGCTACTCAACTGCGGCAAGTGTGTCTCCAACTGACGGGTCTGATTCTCTTTTTGGCAGATAGTGAGTATGGGTGTGCCCCCTTTCTCAAACAGAGTGCAGATATACTCTGTGACCAACTCTTGCGATTACGTCCCAACCGAGTCCTCTATCAGGACCCTCCTCCATATCAGGGCAAAGGTCGACCCCGAAAACATGGTGCTAAATTCGCCCTCAAAGCTCCAGATACGTGGCATGAACCTCAAGAGCAGCTGATGTTCGAGGACAATGAGCTGGGACGAGTGCGAGTGAGGTGCTGGACATCTCTGCATTTCAAGCAGGCAGCAGAACATCCGTTTTCAGTCATTTTAATAGAGCGATTGGATGCTCCATCCTCAAAACCGTTGTGGCTCGTTTGGATTTCCAAACAGCATCTGAGCGTGACTCAATTGTGGCGTCAGTATCTCCGTCGATTTGCCCTGGAGCATTGGTATCGGTTTGTTCGTCAACGTCTACATTGGACCGTCCCGCAACTGTCCACAGCGGAGCAAATGGAAGCCTGGTCTGACCTGATGCCAGTGCTTACCTGGCAACTATGGCTGGCTCGTACCCTCGTTAAAGATACGCCACTACCCTGGCAAAAACAGATGGCCTCATTGTCTCCAGGACGGGTTGCTGACTCTATTACTGCTCTTTTAGCTAGGATTGGTTCCCCTGCAACTGACCCCAAACCTCGTGGAAAGTCGCCGGGGTGGACGACAGGTAGAAAAAGAACTCAGCGACCTCGCTATCCAACTGTAAGGAAAAGAGCATCTAAGCCCAAAAAGAAGGAGAAGGTAGCAGCCTAATCTACCGATTTAACTCCCACCAACTGCATTCACGTCAGTACTTCTCTTGCGTGATAATTTCTGCTGAAGGTACTTTTTTTAGTCTAAATTCCAATTACCTGTCTTATAAAAAAAGAATCTCCCAAATCGTTTGAGTCCCACTAGAATTGCAAAGGTATATAACGTCAACGCTCCTAAGAGGGTTAACAGTTTTATCGCTGTAAAGTTTCCCTGGTTGATGCCTAGGCAAATCGCTATAGATCTACAGATAAAGATCCGTGATTAGCTAGGCAGCTTGTGTACCCAAGGTTTTGCAATATTTGCCCATTAAGACAGTAATTTCATTGGGAGTCTGACTAAAGTACAGTAGCCCCTCATCGACCTGCTGAACTAAGTCATCAAATTGCTTGAAGAACCGTAGGTGTGTGCTGCGTTTTTTGAGTTTCTTCCACAAGAATTCAATTGGGTTGAAGTCAGGAGAATATGTGGGTAATTGGAAAGGAGTAAGGCGAGCGGATTGCTGGTCAAAGAACTGCTTAGTTGCTTTACTGGTGTGATATCTAGCCCCGTCCTGAATGAGAATAATATGCTTGTGAGTCTGCTGGAGTACTTGAGTTAGAAAAGCAGTATACCCTTCAGAATTGAAGCGTCCCGTCTGACCTTGATAGAAGAACTGACCAGAATGATAATCAATTAATCCAAACACCTTGTAAGCCTTCCGTTTACCACTGGTGGGCAATGTTGGCTGGTCTCCACGAAGACTCCAGGTGTAGCTTAACGACCCCCACTGCGCAAAACTGGCCTCATCCCCAAATAAAATTAGGGCATCTTTGGCTGCTGATAAACGCAAAATCTCAGGCCATTTGTGTGTCATCCATTCTTGTCGCTTGGCTTCATTGAGATGAGCTGCAACAAACCGTGCTCTTTGAAATGAAAAGCCTAAGTTCCTCAGTAGAGTACTCACATAATGGGGATGATAGGAAACATTGAAGCGTTTCGCAATCAGGTCTTGAACCATTAATGCACTCCAACAACCACACTCGTATCCAGCTTTGAGCGGACCTGCTTTAATCCATGACTTGAGCTGTTGTCGTTGCCGTGGAGTGAGTTTGCTGCGACGTCCTTGAGACGCTTTGTATCTAAAGCTAGCGATACCTCGTTTTAGAAATGCATGCAGATAATCCCTGATCGTTTGTTCGCCTAGTGCCAATGTTTCAGCTACCTGTGCCACTGAACCACCTTGACCAAGCTGCAATAAAGCACTAATACGTTTGACCAGACGTAAATTCTGACTCCCGTATGCCTGGCGCAGTTTAGCTTCAATCTTTTTGCGTGTTGATTGGGTAAAGCGCAGTTTGAATTGTGCGAGCATACTGGATGACCTCTGATAATCTTGAAATCCTTGCCAGAGCTAAGAGTATCAGGAGCTAGTTACTATATTTAATGAAGATGTAGTGTCGCTAAAACCACGGATGCTTTTCTGAAGATCTATAGTACCAAAAGCGACCCAATATCCGTAAAAATAGTAGCCCCCACAGTTATTGTGATAGCTTCATCTCCGACTACCCCAAATTTCTGAATAATGGGATATGCCAGCAGAGTATGTGATGCCAAAAGCGACCCAATCAGAACGGCTGCTAGCCAGCCAAGTTGAAACAGTAGACCCACTGCAATACCACCTATCATTGGGATTGCAAAGGTCAGAAATCCAAAACTAAGAGAACGATTACGGGTCTTATGAAACTGAGCCAAATCAATCTCTAGGCCAGCGACGAACATGAGATAGATTTTGCCGATTTCTGACAGCAACTTCATAGTTTCAGTATCAGACCGCAACCAACCCAGACCACTTCCACCAAAAATTATCCCGGCAAAGAGTAACCCTACTAAACCAGGGAGTTTCAATCGTTCAAAAATAGGTGGCGTAATTAAGACAATTCCTAGCAGTAGGACAAACGTAGCTATAGGACTGCGTAGGGTTTGATCTGCAGACTCTACAAGTAACAAATACATAGAAAGTCTTTCCTAAAGAGTCAGATTCTCACCAAGTTTCAACTCAGATTGGCTATTGGAGGCTACTGAGTCAAGATCCTTGATTTTTTGCTACTCAGCCAGCGAGAAAGTCTTGCATACTCTCTTTATGCTTCTGTAAATTTTTAATCGCTTGCTTCTGTATCTGGCGTACTCGCTCTCGACTAACACCCATCTGACGACTGATGGCTGCGAGTGTATGTCCCTGCCCATCAATCAATCCATATCGAAGGATTACCACCTCACGCTGTTGGTTTGGGAGTGAATCTAATAATTGATTGATTGATTGATGAAACAATTTCTGTGTTACAAATTGCTCAGGTAATGGTTCCTCAGATTCTATAAAATCACCCACTGTCTGTTCCTGATCATCACCCACTTTGTGATCGAGAGAAAGCGTATGTTGAGCAAGACGTAGGGACTCTATAACCTGCTCGGGAGAAATAGATAACTCTTTCCCAATTTCTGACATTGTTGGGCTTCGTCCTAAAGATTGTGAAAGTTCTCGCTGAGCACGCTTGATCTTATTGAGCCTTTCAGTACAGTGGACGGGGAGTCGGACAGTACGACCTTGTTCTGCTATCGCACGAGTAATCCCTTGCCTAATCCACCAGTAGGCATAGGTAGAGAAACGATACCCCCGCTGAGGATCAAACTTTTCAACAGCTTTTGCCAGCCCCAAAGTACCCTCTTGTATGAGATCGAGAAACTCCAAATTACGATCTTTGTATTTTTTAGCTATGACAACCACCAGGCGTAAGTTGGCTGCAATCATTCTTTGTTTAGCCTTTTGGCCCTGTTCAAGTTGTTCCAATAGAGAAGCTACCACACACTGAGCTTCCTCAGCCCAAGCTTGCAGAGAAAGCTCACCCCCATCTCGCTGAATCAACTGTTCTTTGAAAACTTGTAACGTCACCATGGCCTGGACTTGCTTACTCAATTGCAACTCTTGGGCAGGAGTGAGTAGAGGAACCCGCCCTATATCACGCAAATAAAGACGAACATTATCCGTAACAACTTTTTGTTGTCTAGAAGGAGATTGATGCGGTCTGAGACGCTTGATGGTATTGGTCATGAAGGTTTTCTCTCTATAGACTGAAATAGAAATAGAGTAGGTGATTTTTATGGTGTTGTATTCACGCAATTACTCTATTTAATTCCAAATTCTGTGAGATGAGATCCACCGCATGTCTAAAATGATTAGGTTCAACTCATCCATTTGGACTAGTCCGCATGGGTAGTCGAACAGTCACATTCGTCCCTTGATCCACTGAACTGCTAACTTCGATGTGTCCGTTGTGAAGTTCCACACATTGTTGGACAATTGCAAGTCCTAGTCCGCTCCCCGGCAATCGTCCAACATTTGCTGCTCGATAAAATGGTTCAAATAAATGTTCTTGATCGTCCGAGGGAATCCCGATTCCAGAATCCTGGATTTGAAATTCAATTTGGTTTTCAATGTAGGCAAGTCCTAACTGGACTTCCCCACCATCAGGAGAGTATTTAATTGCATTCGCCAGCAAGTTCCCGAGAATGTAGCGTAATAATTTTTGATCCACAAAAAGAGGTTGTGCTGGATAGCAGGCATTTTTCACCTCAAACTGTAAGCGGCAAGGCTGAGTCGAGCTATATCTCACTTCTTCAATCAAGCGACGGCAGAATTCCTCTAAGTCCAGAGCCTCGGGTTCAAAGGTGAGCTTACCTACTCCAACTCGCCCCATCACTAACACATCATCCACTAGTGAAGTTAGACGCTTAAGAGAGTCTCGTATATGTTGGAAGAAATCTTGCTTCTTCTCTGTTGAGAGAGTGTTACCCCGACCTTCCAATAGCTGGATATATCCAGAAATAGCTCCTAAGGGATTACGAAATTCATGAGAAACCATAGAAACAAACTGAGACTTGAGCCGATTCATTTCTTGTAAATCTTCATTCGCCTGCTGTAATTTAGAATTAGCCTGTTGTAGCTCTAAAGAGATCTGGCGAGTCCGTAAAAGCACCTCTACCCTAGCTTGCAATTCAGCCATCTCAATAGGAGCAGTGATAATTTCTTCAATCACCTGCCAATACTGGGGTTTAATCGTGCTCATTTTTCCTTGGCCTACTATCAACAGCACGGGTAAAAGGACAGGTTTTTGGGCTGACCTGCAATCTGTGATGGACTGCCAAAGCTGTTCAAGCATTTGACCATCAATAATACATAAATCAAATGGTGTTTGAAGTAATTCCTGGGTCGAGTTTTTTTGCTCAGATTCTTCAGAGATAACCTCATGGTACTCAGACAACTTGCCTGTGATAAACGCACTGTTTGCAGATCTAGCAAATAATAATAAGATTCGAGCCATTTATTTATTGAGTATGAGTCCTAGACGTTCTAAACGCGATCATGGGTCTTTCAATCGTTATACTGCTCTAGTGCCATCATCTCGCAAATACACATTTTGGTTAGTAATGTGGGCAAAAACCCTAAAAAGACTAAGACCAATAAAGTTCGGATATCAACAGGAATATCTGGCCTTGATGAAATCCTTCAAGGGGGACTCATTGCTAATCGAGCTTACTTAGTACGAGGAGGGCCAGGAACAGGCAAAACTACCTTAGGGCTTCATTACTTAACTACTCAATTGCCTAAGGGGAAATCGTCCCTGCTCATCTGCTTTGGTGAACCAGGCAACCAAATTCTAGAATCTGGATCTGACATGGAGTTAGATCTAGATTGTCTGCACTGTCTTGATTTAAGTCCTGACTCAGCTTTTTTCACTGAGTCACAAACCTACGATTTTTTTAGCCCTGCTGAGGTAGAGAAAGATCCCATTACTCAGAAAATCGTGGATCAAGTGACTAAGCTAAACCCGGATCGAATCTTTGTAGATTCGATGACGCAATTTCGCTACATCACTGCAGATGCATTTCAGTTTCGCAAGCAGGTATTGGCGTTTATCCGCTTTATTCTTGGCCAAGGTGCAACGGTTGTTTTCACATCGGAAAGCAGTCCAGAAGAGCCCGACTATGATCTACAGTTCATGAGTGATGGGGTGATTAATCTGGAACTTACGCCCACACGGCGTACCGTGAGTATTTCAAAGTTCCGTAACTCAGGGTTTCAGCCAGGACAACATTCTCTACGATTAGGTCCCCAAGGCATGATTGTTTTTCCCAAATTATTACCTGAAGCTTACAAACGTAATTTTCAACCTGAACCATTACCATCTGGCATCCCTAGTCTCGACAAAATGCTAAAAGGGGGCATTGAAAGAGGAATGGTGACGCTATTTAGAGGAGCGAGTGGGGTAGGCAAAACCACCATTGGTCTTCAGTTCATGAAGGAAGCGGCAAGTCGTATGGAGCGTTCAGTCGTATTTACCTTCGAAGAAGATGTAGAAGTCATCTTACGACGTTCGGAGAATCTGAAAATTCCGGCACGGGTGATGACAGAGCAAGGCTCATTAGCCATTGTTAAAATCGAACCCTTGCAATATACCCCTGACGAGTTCTCTAGTATTGTTCGCCATGAGGTTGAGGAAAATAATGTCCGTATTGTCATGCTTGATAGTATCTCTGGCTATAACCTTTCCATGCAAGGAGAAGATTTTCTATCCCACCTTCATGCGTTATGTAAGTATCTGGCAAATATGGGGGTTGCGGTGATTCTTATCAATGAAACAGCATTATTAGATGAAGATGACAAGGCTACGGATGATAGTTTTACTTATCTAGCTGACAATCTAATTTTGTTGAGATATATTGATCGCCATGAAGATGGCAAGGTTGAGCTACGAAAGAGCATCGGTGTGATCAAAAAGCGGTTGAGCGATTTTGAGAAAACTTTAAGAGAGCTGAAAATAACGCGGTACGGTGTGGAAGTGGGTCCACCCCTGACTGGACTTCAAGGGATTTTGGATGGCGATGTTATCAAGTCTGAAGATGACGATGATGATTGATCAAGTAGGTATGCGGACCTTAAAACTACTGCCTTTCCCTACTTGTGACTTTACTTCAACCATACCTTGGTGGGCCTCGATGATTTGGCGGACTAGGTTCAGCCCTAAACCATTACCAGAGCAGCGGTGATTGCCTTGGAATTCTCGCTCAAACACGATGGGCTGCTCCTCATCTGAAATTCCACACCCAGTATCATCAACCTTAATTGTTAGATAATTACTTTGCCTATCAAGTTGAATCTGGATGGAACCATTATCTGTAAATTTAATCGCATTACCCACGAGATTCGTAATGACTCTTCTCAACTCCAACCGAGCACCGGACAGTTGGAAATCATGTATTGAATTGGAATTAGACTTCACTACTATTGTTAGTTCAAGTTCCTTCTCCTCAGCTAACGGCCTGAGTTCTTCAATCACTGACTCCGCTAGTTGTTTTACATCGAAAGTCGTATAGGGTAGTGCTTTTTGACCTGCTTCATATTTATAAATTTCAAGTAATGTATTGGTCATTTGCAGCAGATCATGGTTGCTATCTTTCATAGTGGCGATCACTGTTTGGCACTGATCAGGGATTGCCCCATACTTACCTCGCTCTAGTAATACAAACATCCGATCTGCTGCAACGAGAGGAATTCGTAAATCATGGGTGAGGCGATAGACAAATTCTTCCCGCATGACCGTCATTTGTTCCCGTTCGTCAATACTATGCTTTAGGCGCAATAGAGAACGGACGCGAGCTAACAACTCCGTAACCTCAACAGGTTTTCTGATGAAATCATCGGCCCCAGCATCAAGTCCCTCTACTACATCCGATTGTTCTTGGGCCGTAATCAGCAATATCGGGATGAAAGGCAACTCTTTTTGCTTACGAATGTGCCGGGTTAACTCTATTCCATCCATACCTGGCATCATCACATCCGATAGTACTAAATGTGGAACTGATATTTGAACTTGTTCGAGAGCAACTTTCCCATTCTCGGCTAAGCTGACCTGGTACCCTTCCGTCTCTAGAACGGCTTGAATAAAGCAGAGGTTTTCATAAGCATCATCAACAACTAAGATCTGGTCTTGTTGATCAACTGGAAAAGTGTAGTCGATATTCATAGAGGGACCTCAGAAACCTATAATCATTATTCTGTAAGGGATGTGGCATACTAAATTGAAGTTCCACTAGTTTATCCGACAACCTTCGGTATCCGCGTCAGCCTATTGGACTAAGCCCTATAGACATGATTGGTCTATGAATATCATCCGCATCGTAATTGTTGAAGACCATACCCTTACCCGCATGGGATTATTGGGGGCGTTAGAGGAGCAAGACAATTTTGAAGTTGTTGGAGAAGCAGCCACAGGTAATGATGGATTAGGGCTTCTGAAAGACCTTCAGCCTGATGTTGCGATAATCGATATTGGGTTGCCTGATTTTGATGGTATTGAGCTAGTCCAACAGTTCAGAAAACTGCAGTCGGATAGTAATGACACAGCAACCAAAATTCTCATTTTGACAATGCATCATCAGGAAGTTGAAGTCCTCGCAGCGTTTGCGGCGGGTGCGGATTCCTACTGTGTCAAAGATACTGATATTGAGCTATTGGTTGAGGCTGTGAATACAACAGCTGAAGGGCATTCTTGGATTGATCCTGCGATCGCAAGTATTGTGCTTGAACAGGCTCGCAAAGGTCAATTGGAAAATACAGCAACTGCTACCAGTGATAAAGGTGGAGTGGGTGAGGGGGAAGCTGTAACCATTCAGGGTATAGATCCTGAACAAGCTCAGCTATTGCAAGCTTCTCCCTTAACAGAACGAGAGTTAGAAGTTCTAGAGCTAATTGTAGGTGGCCATAGCAATACTGAGATCGCAGAGTCACTATTTTTGAGTATGGGAACGGTGAAAACTCACGTTCGGAACATCTTAAGCAAGCTTTGCGCGAGTGATCGGACGGAGGCAGCGGTCAGAGCCCTAAGATCTGGCTTGGTCAAATAGCCTCTAAGGAAATTAAGTATTAACTGGGGTCAGACGGAAGCGGTGGCAGCCTAAGCATTGAGCTTTTTGTAACATCTGCTCTGCTTGGTCCAACATCCCCTGACTGTTGGCTGAGGCATGTGGCTGGGTAATTTAATTACTCCCCCGATTTTGAGTGACACTGAAATCTCTGATCCATTGTTAAGACGGACTGGTTCGTCAAATCTAGTGCAGAGATCGCTACCATATTCAACGGCTGTATCCCTAGTGGTCATAAGTCGGTGTAAAGATCGGTACGTTGGATGGATTCTCGAAACAACTCTCGCTTAATTTGCTGGCCAGCAGTCTCAATGTGAGCTTCCAAAAGCTGGGGGAGATCACCATCCTGATTGGGCATTTTGTAACGGACTTCTATGGTTGCTCTCACCGTGAGTACGCCATTATGAATCTCAACGGCTTGAGTGTCGAACTGGGTCTCGGGGTTTTCACTTCCCATTACCTGTATCCTGCTGCCAGTGCAGAGCAACGCTAACACGAAGCTCCTAATTTATCGTTCGCTTGAGATAGGCCAATCTTTACACCAACTTATGACCACTAGGGACTGCTCACCACGAGCTAGATGTAGGTAATGACATACCCCAAGATCAACCGATCGGACTAGTCCAAAAGGAGGATGGGGATGTAAAAAAATTCATCCTCTCTGCTGATGGTGAGTTTAAGTAATTTTGCTTCAATGAAGATACGGTTTCAACAATCTTGTGGGTTGCCAGATTACAGCTTTACTCAAGCCATTATTATAAGAGATTGAACCATGTTTTCTAGCCGTCCCACTCAATGGATTCTTAGCACTACTTTCCTCGTAAGCAGCCTGGCCCTAGTTGGTTGCCAATCTATTCAGGCTAGACCTAATAGTGATTCTTCTCAAACAAATCCTGCGGCAATCCTTCAGCCTGGGAAAAACCAATCCCAAGATTACCTGATGACAGGGATTCAAAAAGCCTTTACCGAAGACTATGTGGGTGCGATTGAAGCCTATGATCTAGCGATTCAATTAACAACCTCGAATTCGGAAGTTTATTACAATCGTGGTGTTGCGTATTTCTCAATTGGTCAGACTGACAATGCGATCAAGGATTTTAACCGTGCCATCGAACTAACTCCCACTATGGCTGAAGCTTATGGCAATCGCGGTACGATTCGTCTGCTGATGAATGATCGTCAAGGTGCCTTATCTGATTTCCAGACAGCTGCTCAGTTATTTGACGCACAAGAAGATCATACCTCTGCAAACATGATGCGTGGGTTGATTGAGCAAAACAAGACTCAGCCCTTATAGAATTTTGAAACTCCCTTCAGTATTGGCCCACCAGGCGAAATAACATTCATCTCCCTTCTATCTGTAATCACCTTTAGATCATGACTCATACACTCTCTCAGGCAGTAGGGTGTTCCTCATCTACCCCAAAAATCACAAAACTCTCATGGTGGAAATCTGTTAGACCCCTGAGATACCTATCCTATGATTTGGGCATTGACTTGGGTACTTCCAATACTTTGATGCACAGTTCTCATCAAGGAATCGTGTTGTAAGAATCCTCTGTTATTGCGATCAATTCAACAACTTAAATGAAAATATCAGTGCTGAGTGTCTTAGATTATCATTCTCAATATTATTGACTATTGAATGCAGTTTTTCTGACATTGACACGAGGAATTAACTTTTTCAAGAACTGAATTTTTCTAAAATTCTCAATCAAAATTCTGGATACTTCAGTACTAACACTTTTCTGATTTGAACAGTATCCCCAATTATTAGAGGTAAGCCTTAATGGCTAAGTCAATTCTGTATGATATTGATGCTCGTCAGGCCCTAGAGCAAGGAATTAACCTACTTGCTAAGGCTGTTGCGGTGACATTAGGGCCAAGAGGGCGCAATGTCGTTCTAGGGAGTGAATTTGGTGTCCCTCAAATTGTCAATGATGGCATCACCATTGCCAAGGGAATTGAACTGGAGAACCATCTAGCCAATACCGGGGTTTCATTATTACGCCAAGTTGCAGCCAAAACTAATGATATTGCAGGGGATGGCACCACTACAGCAATTGTTTTAAGCCATGCCATGGTCAAAGAAGGGTTGCGGAATGTTGTCGCTGGTGCCAATCCGATCTCAATCCGGCGAGGTATCGACAAAGCCACTCATTTTATCTTGGATCAAATTGTAGAGCATGCTCTGCCAGTGAAAGACTCCACCGCTATCACGCAAGTAGCAACCATTGCAGCAGGAAACGATGAAATCGTTGGTCAAATGATTGCAGAAGCGATGGCCAAGGTGGGTCAGAAAGGGGTAATTACCTTAGAAGAAGGTAAGTCGATGCATACTGAAATCGAAATTACTGAGGGAATGCAGTTTGACAAGGGCTATATCTCACCCTACTTCGTCACAGATGCCGAACGAATGGAGGTCATCCTTGAGGATATCTACATTCTACTAGCAGATAAAAAGATCACGTTGGCCCAAGAGCTACTTCCGATTCTGGAGAAAGTCTCTCAGACGGGCAAACCCTTCTTAATCATTGCAGAAGACATCGAAAAGGCAGCCCTAGCAACACTTGTTCTTAATCGGCTGCGGGGGGTTATCAATGTATCTGCAGTCAAGTCTCCTGGATTCGGAGATCGCCGCAACGATCTATTGGCTGATATGGCAGTGTTAACCGGAGGCCAGGTAATCAGCGAAGATGTAGGTCTGACGCTAGAAAACACTACGTTGGAGATGTTGGGGCAGGCACGACGGGTAACGATCACAAAAGATAATACTACCCTCGTTGCCGAAGGGAATGAGGGTAGTATTGAAGCCCGGTGTGAACAGATTCATCGTCAGATCGAGGAAACAGAAGCAACCTTTGAAAAAGAGAAACTGCAAGAGCGTCTAGCGAAACTCACTGGGGAGTAGCTGTACTCAAGGTCGGAGCTGCTACAGAAACAGAGATGAAGGATCGTAAGTTGAAATTGGAAGATGCGATTAACGCTACCAAGGCGGCGGTTGAGGAAGGGATTGTACCAGGTGGGGGGACAACTCTAGCCCATCTCGTACCCCAACTAGAGGAATGGTCTGCTGAGCATTTAGTTGGAGATGAACTCATTGGGGCAATGATTGTAACTCGTTCTCTCTCAGCTCCCCTAAGGCAGATTGTGGAGAATGCGGGTCGAAATGGCTCGGTGATTGCAGAACGTATCAAGGATCTGGCCTTCAATACTGGCTATGACGCTATAGCAGGCGAGTTTGTAGATATGTTTGCAGCGGGGATTGTAGATCCCGCTAAGGTGACTCGTGCTGCGTTGCGAAATGCAGCTTCAATTGCCGGGATGGTACTGACAACTGAGTGCATCATAGCGGAGCAACCTGAGCCAAAAACAAAAGACTTGGCACATACAGGTGGAGAAGATGGAAGCTTTGGTATGTAATCCTCGTCCACGATGGACTTGACGCATGCTGGGAGTGTCAAGAATTTTGTGTAAGCTCAATCATCTAGTCAATAGGGAATCGTTCAGGGAACTCAATAGCAAATCTTGCTAAAGCTGCTTTCCAATCTCGAATGGGCATCGTCCATTTTTTAGAAATGTTATTGAGTGCAAGATACAGCAGTTTGAAGACAGAGGTTTCATCTGGGAATGCTCCTTTAGTTTTCAAAACCTTTCTGAGACTACGATTGACTGATTCAATGGCATTGGTGGTGTAAATGGCCTTGCGAATGTCAGGCGGATAATCAAACAAAGGAATCACCCTTTCCCAATGGCGCAGCCAAATTTGGTTAGTGTCCCTATTTATTCGCCACGGTTTTTGAGGCGATCATGCTTGGCATGATCCCTACGAGAGACGAGAAAGAAAATCGCTAAACAGCTCTCCTCATTTGGGAAAGCACCAATTTCGTCAGCCTTGGTTCGGAATTTCCGGAACAGCCTTTCTAGCGCATTGGAAGTACGAATCAGCGAATGAAGGGATTCATCAAAATCATAGAAACTCAAGGTCAGGGCAAAATCTTTGATGAAGGTTCTAACAGCATCGGGTTCAAGGTCTGTCCATTTCTGTGCAAACACGAGCAACGTCACAATCGCTTCTTCCCAGTCTGGCGCTTTATAGATAGCATAGGCATCGTGTTTAATTTGTGAATATCGCAGCTTCTTTGCTTCAGAGTGGGAGAGTTCTTGTCCTTGAGCATCCAGGTGTGGCAATTGCTCATAGCCCAAATGCCGGAGCATCGCTCGAACCTTGTGGGTAATGCATCGTTGATGTTGTGCGAGGGGAAACAGAGCGCGAATTACCTTAGGTAGTCCAGTGGTGCCATCACTGACAATCAGCTTCACCAAATGGGTTTGCAATCCTCGGTGCCGCAGGTGCTCAAAGAACAGTAGCCAGGCTGCCTCAGATTCTTGGACAGCCATTTCGTAATGAAGAACGGTTTGTGTCCCATCTGGCCATATCGCCATGGCCACTAAGATGACTCGGTCTTCCGCACGACGTAGCTTCCGGATATGTCCAGCTTGGTCTTCCCAAAAGTCTTCGGAGGCGCATTGAACACTCGCCCACACTCCATCAACAATCAGAATAAAAGGGGTTTTCTCAAGACGAGTTTGACGACTTTGGAGCATTTGCTTCTGAGCTTTGAGAGTAATCCGGTTAATGGCATTCACGGATAAAACTGCTCCCAGGATCTCATAGAGAGCTTCTTGCAAGTCTCGAAGCGATAAACCCATGACATACAAGCCCAGGCAAAACTCTAGAAGGCTACCGAGGGCTCGTTGGTAACGCTCTAGAATCTTCCACTCTCGGTCTGCATTCCCTTTCCGTAGTTTCGGGACAGATAGTTGAGCAATCCTGCCGTACTGGGTATCAAGAACCCGCTGATAATAGCCTGAACGTCGAGGGCGAGTCCCTTGAAGCTCTGATAGATAAGCTTGGACTTCTTCGTCTAGTGCTGACTCTACTGCTATCTGGGTAACTCGGTTAGCCTCAAGGCGCAGGGTTGCTTCTAAAGCTTTGTTAATAGAGGCATATGAACTTTGAGACTGGATACGGATAATCTGCTGCTCACGTTGGGAAATGTTCATCAAGGAGTGCTCCGAATTCTCTATTATCAGAGCATTTCAGCTATTCCAGCTCATGGCGAATAAATCAAGACACTAACCAAATTTGACTGATGGTGGGATAAACCTGATCATACTTATCGGCAAAGTGAGTCAGAGCATCTTCCGCCTCACAGACCGTTGCCGCTTGATAAATCGGCTTGAGATCAGCTGCAACTTCCTTGCGGTGTTTCCAACTGACATATTTGAGAGAATTGCGGATCAAGTGGACGATACACAGTTGCACACGAGTCTGGGGATAGAGGGTTTCAATGGCTTCTGGAAAACCTGTTAATCCGTCTACACAAGCGATAAAAACATCTTGCAATCCCCGATTTTTGAGATCCGTCAAGACCTTGAGCCAGAATTTAGCCCCCTCCCGTTCTTGAGGTCCGATCCATAAGCCTAAGACTTCTTTGTGGCCATCGAGGTTTATCCCTAGTACTACATATACTGCCCGACTTTTAACCCGTCCTTCTTGGCGGATTTTGACGTACAATGCATCCAAAAACAGGATGGGATACAGCGCATCCACGGGGCGAGTTTGCCACTGACGGACTTCTTCCGTAATCGCATCGGTGACTTGAGAAATCAGGGTTGGGGATAGCTCAATTCCATACAACTCTTCCAGCTGGCCTTGAATATCTCGGGTACTGCTCCCTCGTGCATACAGTGCCAAAATCTTCTCATCAAGACCGGCCAATCGACGCTGGCCTTTAGGCACAATAATCGGCTCAAACTCGCTGAGGCGATCTCGAGGGATCTGAAGGTCGAAAGCCCTTGTTCGGTATTGATCGTTTTAGCGGAATACCCATTACGACTATTGCCCGATTTTGAAGGCGATGGAGACTCTCCTGTGGGTGTGCTTTGCAGATGATGGCTCAGTTCTGCTTGTAAGGCTTTCTCAATCAGGCGTTTTGATAATTGCTTGATTAATCCCTCCTCCCCCAATATCTGCTCAGGACTGCTGTAGTCCTGCATCAGTTCATCAAGAAGTTGCTCAACTTTTGGATCACAGTGGCGTTGTTTTTTCAAAGCGGTCTCCTTCAATCTGGATGTACTTTAAACCGCTTACACAAAATAATTTACAGTCTCGCATGCTTGAGATATGGAAGGTTGGATATTCTACTGTACCTTCATTTCCTGGCCTGCTGACATCTCTAACAGTTGAGGGATAGTGACGAGTTGATATCCTTGCTGCCTCAATTGGGTGATGATTTGAGGAAGGGCTTTAATGGTCAACTCCCGATCACCACCGCCGTCATGCATCAATATGATCCCACCTGATGTAGCATTCTGGAGTATATTTTGCACGGCTTCATCAACCGTCCCATGATAGATATCATCTACACTCCACAAAATAGTGACTTGCTGTTGAGCCTGAGCTTCGGCTACTAAACCGTTGTTGGGGTTTTTTGCACGTCCCCTCGAAATGGTATATTTCAACTCGAAATGCGTGTATCTCAATTCGGAATATACTTTTTCGCAGCTTGATTAGAATAGAAACTGCCAATCGTTCAAATATCGATATATCATAGGTTCTAGCGTCTCATAAATCTTTAGACTGAATGAGAAATGCATTATGAGACATGCTTTGAGACACAGAATTTCAGCATCTCAAAAAGTTCACTTTTTGAGACAGGCTTTCAGCACCCACACTAATTTTCTAGAAATGGCTAAAACCCGCACTATAAAAGCTTCTTAGACATAATCTACTCGGTTATACTTACACCTCAAAAGCCTGGAATGTACCTTTTCGAGGGGACGTGCAAAAAACCCCGTAGTGGAGCGCTGGCGGCATGGAGATGCACTGATACCTACAGAATGGATAGCTAGTGAAATAGAAAGTTCAAATTAGCTTACTCATACTAATCTCTACCAACTCACCCGCCGCATAGGTGACGTTCCCTCAAAGTTGCAATCTCAGATCCAATCCCTCTCCCTCGACCAACTTGAAGCCCCTACGGTGTACACATAAGTCGGTTTTGAGCTATTTCCCATGCAAAGAACATCGTCTCAAACCGTTTTAGGCCATGGGTTAGCGTTGCTGTGCCTGGAGGTCTTTGAGACTGATACCCCTTCCATCCACCCAGGCGGGCAACAATCCAAGTTGCCCAGGCCAAGGAGTTAATCGGATAAGGATTTTGTAGCTTTGTAGTTTTACCTTGGACTGTGGGGGCAATTTGTTTCAGGTATTGCTGCTGTTCATCGGTAAAAGTGATAGATGCAGGCCATTGTGGCTCGTCTCGTCCTTCCACCATTTGCAATGTCGCAATCGCAACCGATAAGGCTAAGACGGTGAGGCGCTGAATTGCTTCACCCGATTCGAGTTGCGTCGATTCAAGATCTAACCCCGTCTTCTTGAGTTGCGCGAAAAGCCGCTCAGTCTGCCAGCCATAAAACCCCTATACAAACACACCGTATCGCCTGCCCAATTATCGGAATAAAGGGGTTACTGCAATTAGTGAAGCTAGTTGCCAGAATGAAAGCAAATCACTTATCAGCTCAACAAGAAGGTTGCGAATGTCAGAGCGAAACGAGTCCCCCCGTCAAATTTTCTAAAACAGAGAATCTGTGGCTAAGCTTGCCTCATCCCAAACGCCAGCGATTAGTCTGTATCCTCAGTCAGATGTTAAAGAGCCAGATGGTGGCCCAAAACAGAGGGAGGTGAGCAATGAACTCCAAGATTGAGCTAGGAATATGGACATCAGAAAAACTTCAGCCCCATCATCTAGAACGGTTAGCCATCGTGTATGTACGTCAATCAACCTTACAGCAAGTGGTGAATCATCAAGAATCGACTCGACTTCAATATGGTTTGGTCCATCGTGCTGAGACTTTGGGCTGGAACCGCAAGAGAGTGCTGACCATTGATGATGATTTAGGCAAATCTGGTAGTAGTGCTGAAGGTCGTGTCGGTTTTCAACGCTTGGTTACTGAAGTTGGCCTCAATCATGTTGGCTTAATCTTAGGTATAGAGATGTCGCGTCTTGCTCGCTCATCTAAGGACTGGCATCAACTATTAGAAATTTGTGCCTTGTTCGGAACGCTGATTGCAGACCTTGATGGCATCTATGATCCCAGTCAGTATAATGACCGTCTCCTGTTGGGGTTAAAAGGAACCATGAGTGAAGCAGAGCTCCACATTCTCAAACAGCGATTGGTTCAAGGCAAACACGCAAAAGCTCAACGGGGAGAATTAGGCTTTAGCGTGCCTATTGGTTATGTCCGTCATCCTTCTGGAGTCGTTCAATTTGACCCAGACGAACAGGCTCAGCAAATTGTAAAACTCATCTTCCGAAAATTTGAAGACCTCGGTACACTCCACGGTGTTCTTCGCTATTTAGTAACCCATCAAATTCAAATTGGAGTCCGGGTACTATCTGGTGCACATAAAGGTGATCTAGAGTGGCGACGACCCACTCGAGCAACATTACAGTGCTTACTGAAAAACCCTGCTTATGCTGGGGCATACGCTTATGGTCGCAAACAAATTGATCCTCGAAAAAAGAAAGCAGGACGTCCCCGTACGGGATCAGTCGTTCAACCCCCTGAGAATTGGTTGGTATTAATTAAAGACCATCATCCTGCTTACATTGGTTGGGAGCAATACCAGCGGAATGTCTCTCAACTACAATCTAATCGAAACCGTGCGAAGGAAGTTGGGGTAGCACGCCCAGGAACAGCGCTGCTATCTGGCCTCCTCAGATGTGGCAAATGTGGTAGCTATATGATGATCCACTATCCACAAAAGGGGCATCATCAGTATGTCTGCCGCCAAGAGGCTGTCAATTATGGCGGTGTTCTCTGTCAAAGTTTGTCAGGACCTTGTTTAGATATATACGTCTCCAAACAAGTGTTGCAGGCATTAAAACCTGCGGCCTTAGAATTAGCACTTGCTGCGACGATGCATTTAGAGCAGGACCATTTAGAGCTTAATCAGCTTTGGCAACACCGCTTGGAGCGAGCTACATTTGAAGCGGAACGAGCAGGCCGACATTATCGTTTGGTCGAACCTGAAAATCGATTAGTCGCTCGACAATTAGCTCAAGACTGGGAAGCCAAATTACAAGCACATCAAGATCTTCAACAAGAGTATAACCGCTTCTGTTCCCAGCAATCTCAATCACTATCCGCTGATGAGAAACAGGCCATTCGGCAACTGGCTGAAGATTTACCTGCACTTTGGAAAGCAGAAACCACTACACAAATTCAACGCAAAGAAATTATTCGGCAAGTGATTCAAAACATCAGCGTGAATATCATTGGCAAAAGTGAACACGCTCAAGTGGTGATTGAGTGGGTAGGAGGGGACTCCACCCATGATCAAATTACCCGTCCGGTTGCCCATTGGACTCAGCTAAGTTTCTATCCCCAACTATGTGAAAAACTAGAACAGTGTGCTGAAGAAAACTTGAGTACAGATGAAATTATTGATTGCCTACACCAAGCTGGATTCCATCCCCCCAAACGTCGCCAAACGTTCAACCGACAAATTGTCCAGACGTTGATGCGGCGCTTAAGCATAGGTTCTCATCCTGTTATGCATAAACGAGCTGCTCTTGGAGAGAATGAGTGGTGGCTGCCTGATTTAGCAAAACATTTAGAGATGCCAAGGGTCACACTTTACCACTGGCTCAGACGGGGATGGGTCAAAGCACGACAGCAGTCTGAACACTCTAGATGTTGGATTGTCTGGGCTGATCAGGCAGAAGTAGACCGATTGAAACGTTATCGACAATCCCCTGTAGGTGAGACTCTAAGGCAACGATGGAAAGGCGAAGTTCCCGATATAGCTATCTGTCCTGATGGAACCGAAATTCCCAAACTGTAAAATTCTTAAGGTAAAGGTCTTATGTCACAAAATTATTCTTCGTCTATGCGACCTCAACGGAAAAACTCTGATGTCTATAGGGGCATCAAGGCTGGCACATCTCAATTCTCCACCTGAATTTGTACCATTCCAGAATTTGTAGCGCTTGCTCAAGGGATTCCACCGTGTGAGTGGTCAATAAGCGCCAATGAATCGGGTTCTGACCTTTGGGCGTTGTCTGTTCTACCGCTTCGATGGCATACAGTTGAATACTCGGTGGATAGTCCAATTCCTTCAAATGTTCAGGTCGTTGAATTTTGACTGGAGCACAGCGGATCAGTAGCTTTGCATCTCTAGCCATCCGCTGAGTACGGGATTCGTACTCAATCGTAATCGTGGTAAATCCAATCCCCCACCGTGATTTGAGATATCCATAGAGTGATTTGGATTGACCTAGCAGACGACGGTCTTGACGAACCCTGACTAGGAGATGATTGAATGCATCGGGAACCGTTGCCCACTCTTCATATAAGTCCGATTCTCGGTCACCGATATGAGTGACCAGGCTAGCCCCTCCTGTCTTCAGACAGTGTTGACTTCGCTCAGCAGATGCTAACCATTTGAAGGATTCTTTCTCCTCAATCGGCAGGTTTTGATATCCTCCTCTATCTTTGACGGTTGGACGATTCGGGTCCCGAGTCCACAGTTGAAGTGCACTCAATCCTAACGGGAAACCAGTCCCTGCATCTAAGGCGAGGGTCGGGTGAATAAAAAAGCCCACATCGCGATCATTGCCGACAACACCCAACTCTTCTAGCTTTAAGCGTCCTGAATGAGATTGTAAGTTGACCTCACTTGTATCACTGACGGCTAAAACGTGTCGTCCTTTGACTTGTTGCTGGCAGTGGTCACAGAGGCTTTTGACCAACTCAGATATGGACACGTTTTCATTCTCTAAGAAGCGATAGAAGCCCACTTGCTCTGCGCGACCTTGGCTGATTTGACGGATGCTTACGCTCTGATGGTGATGAATGGCATCGAATAATGAAGCCCCCTTTTGAGCAAACGAAGGTCGCCAAAGGTAGTTCCATTAATCAGTTCTTCGTGCACCAAAATAGGATTTTCCATATCTATGAGGATGCTCTATACGACTTCACTACAGTCTAATTCAGACTTGTGTGTACACCGTAGCTTGAAGCCCTCGGTGAAGCCTTGCTCGACTTTACGGAATCTACTGACCTAATAAATTGGCTGGAGCAACACCACACCAATTAACAAGTTTTCAGCTCAGTCAGACGCACAGTGGACACGTCGGCATGTTGAGCTAAATACGAAATAATTTGTACCACAGAGAACGAACTTCAAGATCACACTATTAGATCTGAGGTTTTAATTCCAGATTTTTGACTAAAATCTGTATTACACGAAAAATTACACTAAAAAATGACTGTCTTAGGCTCGTTTCTAGAATTCTTTCCCCGATTGACTTTGGAGATTCCAGTGTTCGCTGGTGGTCCTGGCCGATCAATCCATAACTCAAGATACTGATCCACCTTTATCAAAAGCTTCCGAAGGTTCTGATAGGGAATGTCGCCTTCACGCTGAAGGCGACCCACAACAATCCCTGGATGTCGTTGTTGAATTCCGGCAAATGCCTGAACCTTCTTCGCGGAGAAGTAAGGTGAAGTTTGCTCTACAAAATGCTCTAATGCGACCGGATCAAGTAGCCAGTCAGCAGCTAACTGATTCGCTTCAGTCTCTTCCTGATTCACTGCCAGATTATCTAAATTATCTAAATAGCTACCCTTGTGCTGGGCAACAATGTGGCCTAATTCATGCAACAGCGTAAACCAAAAGCTATCGATGCGATTGTGGCGTAGTGTTAGGGCAACAACAGGCTTGTTCTCTAGATAGAACGCTGCACCATCAAGATAAGTTTTCTTCAAATGAGGCACAATTGCAAAATGAACACCAAGACTTAGAAGCTTTTTAGGAACAAGAGCTAGAGCCTCGGCCTCAGAAGTATAAGTCAAGATTTCTGGCAGGGCTGCTTTCAATTTTTTGGGTTCAAAAGTTGCCACCTCTTGCTGAGTGACAAGATTTTCAACTCGCTTAACCCATGCTATTTGAGCTTGTACTTCTGGATCACGGTCTTCGGACTGACGACAACTTACGGCGAGTTTCGGGGGTTCATCAATATCCTCAATTCCAAAAAATTGGCAAAGCTGTCTTTCGAGTTCGATCACTGAATCAGTTGCAACAATCCACCCCTGCTTAATCATCTCTGTAATAGGTGCGAGACTATAAAGATAGCTTTTACGGGCAATCTCGCTATCAAATGAAGGACCATTTGCATCTTTCTTCGCTACAAACAAACGATATTTAGCCTCTAAGTTGGTCCAAAGCTCAGCAGATGTTCCTAATGCCTCTGCTAACTCGATTGCAGTTTCTGGAGTGATTTGCTTATTCCCCTTTACGATTCCGCTAATCGTTTGAGCTGGTCGCCCCATGATTTCGGCTAAATCTTTTTGTGTCCATCCCCTAGCCTCCAATTCACGATGCAAAATACGCCCAGGCGGTGACACTCTTGCAGGTATCAATGTCTGGCTCATGCGTCTCCCTCTTAGTTCGTTTTAAGTTAGTGATAGTCTTCAATATCAATGATCAATAGAAAATTACCGTCTTTATCCTTCACTATTGAGACAATTAATCGCCATTGCTTGTTTAATCGGCTCTCCGGTAATTAGCGTGGTGACACCCTACATATAGTGTTTATTCCTTAGTCATCTCCTATGGAATGATCTGAGGAGGTACTTCAGAACGAGAGTGTCATGGATAACTCAATTCGCATTCCCCTCAACCTTCCCGATGTTCAAGTTCTAGAGCTATCGAAGACGGAACGAGGGATTGGCTGATCAAAATTGAGAGTACTCTGCAAGGAACAACCTGCCACAAATGTGGACATGAGATTACTGACCTTCACTGCCATGATCAGGCTCTTCGAATTCGTCACTTGCCATTGTTCGAAGTACCAGTGTATTTAGAAATTCGGCCCAAGCGCTATCGATGCGGGTATTGCGATGACCATCCCACAACAACTCAACGCTTAGAATGGCATGAACCTCGCAGTCCCAATACAAAAGCTTATGAGCATTGGCTTCTGCGTATCCTGATCAACTCAACGGTCTCAGATGTTGCTAGAAAACTAGGCGTTAGTGAGGATGTCGTCAGTGGCACCATTGATCGCTGGATTGCCTGTCAAGTTGACTGGAGCGAATATTTAGACCTCAAGGTTATCGGGATTGACGAGATTTCGCTGAAAAGAGGCCACCGTGATTTTGTAGTTTTGATCACGATTCCTACCACAGGCGGAGTAGACATATTGGCAGTTCTGGCCGACCGCAAACAACAGACCGTTGCAAATTTTCTTCAATCGATTCCCCTTCATTTACGCCAAACCATTGAGCGGGTTTGTACTGATATGTATCAAGGATTTGTCAGTGCAGTCCGTGAACAACTCCCTCAAACAAAAATTGTCATTGACCGCTTTCATGTGGCCAAAGCCTATCGTAATTGTGCCGATACAGTTCGTAAACGGGAGGTCAAACGTCTACGCCAAGAACTCCCTAAGCAAGACTATGACAGTATCAAAGGTGCGATGTGGGCCTTTCGAAAACGGCCTGAGAATCTCCAGGAGTCAGAACAACAGTTGCTTGAGCGAGTGTTTGCTTATTCTCCTGAGATGAAGCAGGCCTACAAACTCCGAGAGGAATTGACACAGATATTTGAGGGTAGGTACACCAAAAACGGAGCTAAATGTGCCATCCGGGCTTGGTGTAAACGAGTCCTCAAAAGTGACATCAAGGATTTTGAGAGTTTCCTGACCACTGTCAACAATTGGATGGATGAGATGACCAACTATTTTCTGGAGGGATGGACCAGTGGCTTTGTCGAAGGATTTAACAACCGAGTTAAGGTCCTAAAAAGACGATGCTACGGTATTTTCGATATTGAAAGGCTCTTCCAAAGGATTTCGCTTGACCTCAATGGGTATCAGACTTTTGCCTTGACCTAAACACTATATCTAGCGGCTACCACGCTAATTCCCAGAGAGCCGTTTAATCTAAGAGAACGTTCCCCCTTCTTGCCTCGTTGTCCTTTTAGTTTTTCAAAGTGAAAGCCCTTCAAGGAGTACAAATCGCGTTCATCTTTAGCAGCATCGATAGCACTCATTACCTCAAAGAAGTCATCTACAACGTTTGGATACTTATGGGCATTCTTTTCCTGGGTATAGAGTTCTTCTATCTTCTTCTTCTTGAATTTGAATCTCAAAGCGATGTCTCCCAGACCGCAGAGTTAAATTCTCAATCCATTTTATTAAAGCGAATTCAGCGATAGGGTGAATCACTGAATTCAGTATATCCTAAGATAGATGACTTGCCCCCATATATAGATCTTTGCAAGGCGGCTTTAACCTTTAGATGTTTCCGTATGACTGAGAATAGAAGTTAAAGTCAAGGAAGATTTAGATTATACATAGATAAAAATCAATTATAGACTTCTTGAAGATATATATAAATCTATCTATAATAGATTTACTCACACCAATCACAACACATCTCTTACGTGAACTCCATTCAGCACACTTGTAGGTAAGTGTGCTTTTTCATATCTAGACAATGATTGACTCAATAATGCTTGGAATCCTCGTAACAGAATATGACGTTCTCTAGTATTTCTACTAGTTCAGCATTCAAGGTTCTTTATCTGTTTGAACGCTCTTTGATCTAACAGATTCTTTTCAAAAGATCTATATCTGTATAACAAGTAAATTGCTCATATAACGGCTCACTGAAACTTATGAATTTTAGACTAAAAAAGAAGAATTAACATAATAGCTTTGGAGTGAAGCGGATCATGTATGTATACTCAGAACGAGTTGAAAGTTTACTTTCTTCATGAGCTTCAAATCCCTTGTTAGAGAGAGTTGTAGCTCAATCTAAAATGTTAAGCCCTCAGCCGTTGGCAGTATAAAGATGCCATTATTCTTTATTAAGTGGCACTCATCCTATTTTTGCTGTAATTTTGTTCAAAGTGCTAATCCTAATTTCTGCTCCGTAGACGCTTACAAGAGACGAAGTTGAGATTATATGACAGAACAATTTGAGCCTTTCTCTCCCCAACTCACCCAGTCCTGGCAACAAACTATTCTTGATAATGCTGATTTCATTATTGTTTCAACGGATACCAATGGGGTCATTCAAACCCTCAATGCTGGAGCATTAAAAAAATTAGGTTATACCTCTACAGAAATCATTGGCAAAGCGATTCCTTCCCTCTTTCGTGACTCAGAAGAAATAGAACAACGGACAAAAGTACTCTCTCAGGAATTAGGTAACGTCATCGAACCAGGCATAGAAACTTTTTTGGCTAAGGCTCGATTAGGCATTACCGATGAGAATGTCTGGACCTTTATTCGCAAAGATCAGAGTCGGTTTCCCGTTTGTCTTTCCGTGACAGCGCTGTGGGATAACTCAGGCCAGTTGACGGGGTTTTTAGGAATTGGCAAAGATGTCACTGCTCAACAAGAAGCTAAGGCATCTCTAGTTAAAAGCGAAGCCCGATTCTCAGCCGCGTTCCAAGATGCTCCCATTGGTATGGCATTAATTTCCCCAGAGGGGCTGTGGATCAAAGTCAATGACGCCCTGGCTAATCTACTAGGATACGCCCCAGCAGAATTGATGGATCTTACCCTACCAGAGATTTTTCATCCAGGTGATAGAACTGTTGAAGAAGCTGAAAGACAGCGGCTGATCAACGGGATAATCGACAACTACTGCTTAGAAATTCGCTGTCTTCATCAACAAGGGCATGAGGTATGGGTTTTACTGAATGCATCTCAGGTTCAGAGTCAGCGGGGTGTCCCTCCAGACTGTATTGTTCAGGTCCAAGATATCCACAAACGTAAACAAGCTGAAGAAGCACTCCAGCGCCTCAACACCAATCTAGAACAACTTGTTGATGAGCGTACTAGCCAACTTAATGAAGCGATTGAAACGGC
>NZ_CP064922.1 GCF_018336915.1 Acaryochloris marina S15
TTCTCTGGAGAATAATGATGGCTAAGGGGGCTATATCTCAATTTATCTCACCGGCTCAGCTAGCTGAAATCAAGGCAGAACTTCAAGGGCTTTCTAAACTAGAACCCGGTGCTAAGACTGTCCAAGATGCAGTTAAAGAGTTGATACCGATTATTCGAGGTTGTCGGGTTAGAGGTCATTCTTGGAAACGTATCTCTGAATCCTTTAGTCGGGTAGAGGGAATCTCTGCTGCTTCTCTTCGTAAGTATGCATATGAGTTAGATCCATCTTTGAAGAAGCCAGTTAAAGGAATCGTACCAAAAGCTAAAAAGTCATCTGACCCTGTAAAAGTAATTGAACCCACGATAAAACCCGAACCCAGTCCAAAAACAAAGTCACCAGATCCCAAAAAGGTGAGGTTCTAAGTTCAGATCATTGTTGGATTGATTACACACTGTCAGCAAGTTGGTAATGGCAAAGAAGAAAATCACAACTAAAGATAAATCTCAAGGTCACTATGTCAATCTCTGGTCTGGACAAAAAGGGGGGACTGGAAAATCTTGGGGGTCTCGTCTTGATTGCCAACGACATATTGACCGTAAACAAGATTTCTTTTTATTGGATGTAGATGAGGGTAATTCTTCTACTGCTCATTTCTATAGTGATTATCTATTCCACAAGTCTGCAAAGCTAACTGAGGTTGTGGAGCGTTCTAGTTTGGCTAATTCAATTCTGGAGGCTCCCCGGACTAAGCCCACAGTAGTGAATTGTCGAGCGGGTACTAATGAAGCGTTGTTGACTTGGCTCAGTACTAAGCCTGTGACAAAGATGGCACAGCAGTTGGGTATTCGGATGCGATATATCTTTGTTAGTGATCTAGATAATGATTCACTCCAGCTATTTAGACCGACGGTAGAAACCTTCTTCCCTTATATGCCATTGATTTTTGTGGCTAATCTAGGACGCAATATGATGGGGACAGAGTTCTTTGATTCGAAGAGTTTTCAGAATTTATTGCAGGAGTACAAGGTGCCTGTAGTGAAGGTGCAGCAGTTTGACTTAGAGCTAAAGCGGCAGATGGAAGGTCATAATCCTGAGCAGCGGTTGTTGACCTGGGGGGAAGCTCTAGAGCATGAGTCGTTTGGCATTCTAGGACAGGCTGAGATACAGGCTTATTTGGGTGATTTCTATGAACAGCTCGACGGAGCCGAAAGACTCGCCGATTTGGAATTTCCTCCAAAAGCATCACGCTGATTTACCAACTTCTATCAAGCTGAAGACTTTTAAGCAGCTCCAAGACTGTGCTGTACCGGCAACAGATAAAATATTTCCTTAGATTGTCGTAGCAATCATTAATCGAGTGATTGAAGAATCACTGCAAAGTGATCTACAAGGGTTAAAGCGGGAGATTAAAGAAACACCCAAAGAAATCGGGCGTCAAATTTTGACCACTGTCACAACCGTCTTAGGCCTTCCAATAGTAATGGAACAATTTGGCCGGTAGAGATTGAACTGTCCCATTTACAATTATTGGGCAGTGTGGATTAGATTTCTTGAAAACCTTATAGGACATAGATTTTGGGTTCATACTGTTCTATTTACACACAATGATGGAACAGTTTTGTTCCATCTAATATCTTCATTCATACGATTTTGCATGATGAGCAAGCCAAAATCTTGAAATGCTTGTTCTCACTCGCTTTCATAAATAGCTTTCTCATCCTACTGGCCAAATTGCTCCGTTACTATTGGAAGGCCTCTTAGAGGATTCCGTTCAAGAAATTCGCTCAGCTCGTCAAGATATCAGGGGGTTAACCCAAGAGTTAAGGGCATCTGCTGTTCTAGATTCATCTTTGTCTCAGTCTGGATGGAGAGGCATTGGAACAACAATTGGAGCTATCTTTCGATTAGATAATCTAAAGATAGTAGTCGCTGGGATGATCTCGATAGGGTTCTTAGCAGGAATAGGGATTGCTAATTGGTTTGCATCTGGAGATCGAGATATCATTCACTTCAATCGCAAGGTGATCCAAGATTGCCATCAAAACTATGCAGCAGACGCTGATAAAAATGGTTGGTACACTTGCCCGCTCTTTCAATTACCCATGCCCCGAGAATAACTGAGGAGAGTTATAGAAATGGCGACTACTGCCCATATCCAAATCACCTGCAAAATCTCTGAAGTTCCAAAATCAAAGGCTGTCAACGGCCTGGTGGAGTTCTACTTAACCGAAAACAATCAGGCAGTGATGGTACGGGTCAAACCCAAACAATTCAAACAGCTGACGGATCATCAGTTTGAGTATTGGACAGCCTCCATCGTGGGTAAGCTCGGTCCAGTCAATGAGAGAGGCTTTGAATTACTCAATTCTGGTATTCAGGTCTACTCAAGAAAACCTAAAGCAGGCGAAGTCCCCAACCATCAAACCCATCAAACCTCTAACGCCAAGAAGAAGCTTACAGAGGGGGTCCACTTTGGCTAAAGCGGAAGTTAAGGGGGTTCATTCCCTGCAAGATCTTGATGGAGAAAGCAAAGGCTAGTTCTGTCCAAGGTTGCCAGTCTCCTTTTTCCGGGTTCGTACAGACACACATTTGCCCATTAACTGGCATGGAGGCTGTCACAATGCCTTTCTCTCGGGCCAGATTAAACCATTCATTAAAACCATCAGGCATTCCCGCCACTGCATCAATCGGGTTAGGGGACCAATGTTCTTGAATGGCTTTGACGAGCATCCCCGCCGGTCTCTTAGCCCGTCCTGCTTTTTTTTGTTGTCTGACGACACTCAAGGCATTTTGAATAATCTCTACAGAGGCAGACATCACCACTCGTTTGATGTTCATATTCAGCGGTTGAGGAGCGATCACCTCTTCCACCTCAGCCTGTAATTCTGGGTCTATTATTATTTCTTCGGAGGAAAGCGGCACGTTTGGAGATTTAGGGATTGGAGCAGGATCTGTTCTTGTCTCTTTACATTCCTTAACGTCTTGATTTTCCACATTGAGGTTTTGGGTAGAGCTAGGCAATCCATCCTTATCAATTTCTGACTTTAGAACAGGGGGGAGTGGGTGGTGTGTCTTTGTTGTTTCTCTACTCTCTCTATAAGAAGGAACGCAGTCATAAGGCTTTGAAGGCTGTAAATTGGAAATTTCTTTCCAATTTTGGGAAATTTTTTTCTCGTTTTGGGAAGTTTTCTGCTCGTCTGCAGTATCGGGATGGTGGGCGATTAGTTTCCAGAATCGAGTGTTGAACTTATAGATGCTCTCTACTAATCCTTGTTCGATCAGGGAATTAAGGGCGTTACGAATCTGACGGGTGCAGTAGGGGCGTTTGCGGCTGTGGCTGCTGAAGATTTGGAATTCTTCTAGGTCAAATTCTTGTTGCTGTCCGGCGGGGCGGCGGCGTAGAAGCCACTGATACAGGGAACGAGCAGCGG
This sequence comes from Acaryochloris marina S15, assembly GCF_018336915.1. Classification (GTDB taxonomy): domain Bacteria; phylum Cyanobacteriota; class Cyanobacteriia; order Thermosynechococcales; family Thermosynechococcaceae; genus Acaryochloris; species Acaryochloris marina_A. The sequence goes on from NZ_CP064922.1 coordinate 3,414, forward strand.
GGGGAAGCTGCATCAGGATGCGGTCATGCTCATCCGTAATTCGGGCAAAGGCTATCATTTTCTCTCACTACTCCTGTCGATGATTGGGAGCGAGTTCGATAGATGTCGTTAAGCTCTCTTACAGAATGCTTGTCACCGATATAGAGAAGCTCTAAAATAAGTAAACGACATTATGGGTCCCTAACTTCTGCCTGGGAAAAGCATTTCAGTTAGATCCCGCGAATACTCGCTAAAAGACGATTTAGTTTTTTAGCCTGATGCCCGAGCTGCTTCTAACAGCTGGGGTTTTTCAGGTTTTGGGGGGGTTAGAACACCTTTTCCTCCAAAAAATAATCGATGATGAATCTTAATCATCTATACTACGCCTCTAATCGGCTTTGGGAAACCATTTAAAACAAATGATCATATGGGTTCCGAGATTAGATTCACGAACCATAATTTCAGAGATTCAAAATTTCGCCAATTTGAAATTATGAATATTTGAAATTTTACAAATTCGCCAATTCATATTAATCTGCCTACGTCCGTAGAATCGAGATGAGTCAGCAATGTATATCACTGTTGCAGGATTCAAAGGAGGTGTCGGGAAAACCACGACAGCAGTCCACCTAGCTTGCTACTTATCACAGCAAGGGAAAACTCTGCTTGTTGATGGGGATCCAAACCGAAGCGCAACAAGCTGGGGAAAGCGTGGTAATTTGCCTTTTAAAATTGTGGATCTGATGGCCGCATCAAAACATAGTCAAGGGCATAATCATGTGGTGATCGATACTCAAGCTCGTCCTAACCAAGATGAAATAGAAGCTCTAGCAGACGGATGCGATTTACTAATTCTGCCAACAACACCTGATGCACTCGCTATTGATGCATTACTTCAAACAGTAGATCTATTGCAGACATTAGGTAATGGGTGTTTCAAAATTCTCTTGACACAAGTTCACCCCAAACCTGTAACGATGGCACAACAAGCCAGGAAGGCACTTGAAGGAGCGGGACTACCCATCTTCTCTGGACAAATCAGGCGTTTAATTGCCTACGAGAAAGCAACTCTTGCCGGATTACCAGTCAATAAGGTACGTGATCGAAACGCCAAAAATGCATGGCGCGACTATGAAACTATTGGTAAGGAGATTTTGGTATGAGCCAAGATGACATGTTCCAAAAATTGGTAAAGACTCACCGTAAATCCCAGCCCCAAAAAAAGCAGGCTACAACTCCCAAAACTCCAAGAGAAACTAAACGTCGCGGTCGGCCCGCAAATGGAAAACGATCAGATCCAAACTGGATTGGCCGCACTTACTATGTTCAAACAGAAACTGACCTAGATGTAGAAGAGCAGCTACTAAAATTAAAGCGTGAAGGCAAGGAATTAGATAAATCCGAATTGGTGGATGCCCTACTTGGTGCCTGGGTAAAATGGCGACAAGGCGAAGATTCAGAGATTCTAATTGGCGAAATTTCGCCAAGGCAAATTTAGGAACTATGGGCCAGTGAAGATTACAGGCATCATTAAAGCTATTCAACAGGGGCAAGTCCAGATCACTGATCACGCTGATGAAGAGGCAGAAGATGATGATTTGGGCTTTGAGGAAATTTTCTTTGCTACCTGTGGAGGGGAAATAATTGAGACTTATCCCACCGAGAAACCTTACCCCAGATGTCTAATTTTCGGAGAAGATCCTAGCGGAAAAGCAGTTCACAGTGTTTGGACCTATGATCAGAAGACAGGTATTGCAGTATTGATCACCGTGTACCGGCCAGACCCACGACGCTGGATTGACTGGCGTATTAGGAGATAGAGATGGAACATCTTGAAAACTGTCCCGTTTGTGGTGGGCAACTAACTGAAAAAAGCGTCACTAAGGTTCTAAGGGGTGGTGGCCATACAGCCTCAACCAAAGTCCAGGCAGACGTTTGCTTAAGTTGCGGGGAACGTATATACGCTCTTGATACTATCAAGCATTTTGCAGCCATCCGTAGCAAGCTTAAATGTCAGGAAATAAATGAGTTTGAACCGACAGGGCAAGCATTTCAAGTAGTTTCATAACTGTAGAATTAGCTTACCTATGATTAACTTCTACCAAGAAGTTAAGCAATCTATAAAATCTCAACCTAGTTTTACGCTGAGGCCAGAGTTGGGCTTTACCAATGGGCTTCCAAAACTTGCCTTAGTGCGTTTGAGTTGTGCTTCAACCTCTTCAATAGATACACGATTTCCGAGCAATTTTTGTGATTCTGGTCTAGGCTCAGAACGCTCTTTGGCTCGATAGATAACCAGTTGTGAGATTCCTTCGTCTCGCGCACGTTTGCAAAGTCCGAGGATATAAAATCGATTGAATTGTCCTTCCGCCATTGTTTCTGCGGCTGTATCCGGAACATGCTTAATTGTATAGCCACCTGATGGTTTGTGAGCACCTTCAAACTCTTTCATTAATGCATTCGCTTCAAGCTGATAAGCGAGCCAATGCTCATTATGTTTCTCAGCAGCCTGTTTAAGTAGTGAAAGCCATTGATCTTTTCCTGCCTGATTAAATCGATTACTGTAATATATGTTGTTGGTTCTATCTGCTTCTTCAATAGCTTGTAACATTGAAGCACGAGTTACACTGTCAAGATTCTCAAAATCAAACATTATCTGTTCTCTCCTATTTCAATTTTTACTGATTTTTTTCTATTGCAATTGCTACAGAGAAGTTGAAAATTTTTTTTATCTACGGCAAATTCAGGATACTTACTTATAGGTTTTATGTGATCCATTTCTAGTAGTTCAATAGGTAGTTTTGTTTTGCATTTGCAGTTTGGATTTGCGCATAGAGCACCTTGTTCTGAGTACAGACTAAGTTTTAGAGACTTACCTTCATCAGAACTTCTGAAACTTGAGTATCTATTGATAGCAAATTTAATGAGTCTTTTTTCTATATATTTCTTACTATTAATATAATTCTTGAAGAAATTCATCTTTGAATAGATTCGAGCATTTTCCCTACTGACTTAAATTTTCTTTCCAGTTCTTCTTGATTGGAATAAAATTGGCTTATTAATGAAGGTTTTTCTGGCTTCTTGAATTCTATTATTTTATATTTATTTTGTATATTTATTTCTAGATTTTCCAATGATCTTATGGTCGTATTTTTTGTTCTTGGAAGCTTTTTGTATAAACTTATTGATTTTATGACCTCGCTAATATTGTAGAAGTAAGTCAATCCTTTGATATTCAAATATTGAATATTTTTTGTTATTTTTACTGCTTGATATTGGCTTGCCCCTAAATCTCTAAGCTGTCGCCTTGTGATCGTTTTCACGCGGCTTTCTCCTCTTCATAGTCGTTAATCTCTTTTTCAAGATCACTATCTTTCTGCCAACCATTGGGAATAGCCCATCTATATAAAGGACCTAACTTACACATTAAGAAGTCAATTAACTGCTGAACTTTATTTTTATGATCATCAAAATCTTTTTTGAGATTTTTGTATGAATTATCTATTTTCGTAACTTGAGTTTTTGCTCCACGACGATCATATTGTCTTTGTAGAAGTTCTGGCCCAGCGTAACTTGCCAAAGCTAATGCTGCTGAGAGATCGTCTGTTGGTCTGATTGATACATTTTTAAATGCTCGTTTTGCATCGGCTGCTGTCCAACCTAATGATTGAGCAAATTTTATAAACTCTGCTTGAGTCATTTTTAGATAAAGCTTTTCTATCTTAAGCTTATACTGCCCAAATCTTTATATATAGCTGCCAGACTGGATAACAGCTTAACTATTCATCTATGTCTAGTCATTTTCAAGAATGACGATGCAAGAGATTTAGTATCTATAAATCCTAGGAATATTCGATATTGATAAACTCCCACCCTATCTCGCTAGTCGCCAACTATTGATAATTACTTAGCAGGTTCAGGGAAGAGGATAAAGCAGTTCTGGTTCTTGCCTAGGTGCAATCGAATATAGATGAAGATTGTCTTAATGCTTACTTTGTAAATGAGTTTAATTGTTCTTTTGTCCTAGATTTCTCAGTTTCTTGCGTATTGCTTTGAGTTCGCTGGGAGATTTCCAGTTTTCAGGTTGTTCTAGACGATAAACATCTGTGCGGCCAGGTCGCTCATGTTTTGAAATAAATCCTCCATCATTTAAGAGGCGTAATCCTTTCTGTGCACGGCTTAATGACATTTGACAGACTTTACTAATATTCACTTGGCTAGCGAAGCATTCTCCTTCAAAACTTCCTCCGGTACGACGAACAATATGCCCAAGTAGCCGGAATTCAAATGGATCGAGACCTGCTTCATCCAAACGACTGTGGATGAACATCAGATCTAGCCTTTTTTTTAATGCTGTCTCATCAGAATTCATAGATGGTGGCGGTTTTTAGATTTCAAGTGTAGAATTGGTAGGCACCTATATTATATCTGATATACATAAGGTATTACCTTAAAGGTATTTATTTAGCTCACGAAATTACGTGTATCGAGTAAAGGAAAAATAAGTCGTGGAAACCTCTAATAATCCAAAAAGCTCCACCTATCAATGGTTGATAGCTTTTCTGATCGTTGCTCTAGTTGCAATGCTATGTCTCACAATAGCCCTCAAAGGGGGAAACTTTGATCTTGCAGTTGAATTATTTGGAATAAAACTTGATGCCATAGTTCAGGTAAATAACCAATTAGCCTCCCCTTAGTGCATCAAACTCTCTTGAGGCTTACAAAGAAGTGAAGTTACGCCTTGAACGATCAGGATACTATCCTGGTGCTATCGTGATTATTCTTATATTGGCTAAAAATTACTGAAGTTATTAAGCCATTAGAAAATTTTCGGCTTTGTATCTTATAGATCTAGGGCTTTGAGATACTTTTTTACAGTGTTGTAAGCTAAACCTGACTCTCGACTTATTTTTCCTTTGGAATAACCTTTTTTTCGCATTTTTATAAGCTTTGGTTTGTACTGCTCAAATTTACTAGGTCTTCCTAACTTCTTACCCTGAGTTTTTACCCTTGCTAGTCCGGCCTTAGTGCGCTCGGAAATTTTCACGGCTTCCTGTTGAGCTAGGTAAGATAAGACGGCAATCAATATATGAGCAACTAATTCGTTATCCGTATCTAGTAAGGGTTCAGTGAGACTTTTGAACCGGACACTTAGCTGGTTAAGTTGCTGGAGGTAATAAATGGTTTTCTGAATGCCTTCACGAGTGAAACGGTCTAGCGACCAAAATAGTACCAAATCAAACTTTCGTCTAGCAGCATCGTCAAATAACCTGCTAAATTCACCACGTTCTCGCCTACCCTTCCGGCCAGATTCATAATCTAGATAGATATCATAAATATCCCAGCTCTGTCGATCACAAAATTCTTGTAACTGTAATAACTGATTATCAGTTTCTTGTCCCTTGTTCGCTGTAGAGACACGTAAGTAAATTGCAACTTGAATTTTGTGATTGCGTTTAGACATGCCCAGACCATATCAAAAAAGGGTCCTTTTTTGATGGGTGTTAGCAACGTGTCTAAATTACGAATTTATAGGGGTTTGACTGTTCTAGAATTCGCACCCCTTTTTTGATAGGTGTTGGCTTCAATTTTTGTGGTCTAATCGGTAACCAAGAGCATGCATGATGGCATTGACACACTCGAATTTCGGATTACCTTGCTCCGAAAGAGCTTTTTGCAAACCCTTTCTCTTCATCCCGGCAGCAACTGCAGTTTCTGTGCTACCCCGTGCGCATGCTACGGTACGGAGAGAAGCTAGAAGCGCTCCGATATTTTCATCTTTGGCATATTCCTCAAAGATGACAGAAATGTATTCCTCGATTTCCTCGGGATGCTGGCGAAAATAATCGTTCTCGATCTGATCAAGAGTCCTAAGTTTATGCATTATCTAGATAATCTCTCCAGTAATTCCTCGTTTTTTTGATGTCTTGGGTCTGAGTGCTCTTATCTCACAAAGAATGATCGCAATTGTGCTTCTGTCCTCCCCGAAATAAACTCTGTATCAAGTAGGACCAGCAGGGGCATCTGAACAGAAAGTTACGGTTTTGAATTTTTAGGAATTCTCGCACTGATCTTCTTGGGATTAAGGCTTGATCCTGCCTGGTCTGCTTCAATTTCTGTATCCACTATTAAGTAAGGGTTTTAGCGATTCTGGGCTTCATCGCTAAAAAAAGATAGCTTGAGAAGGTTTACTGAGCTTTGAGTTTTAGGTGAGTTTTCTTGTGCTGATCGTGGCCATAATCTGACCAAATGCGGAGTGTCAAAAAAACGAGGGTTTTCTGATCGAACAAACGTACTACAGGTGAACTATTTATAGGACATGGGTTTCAGGTGAAACCGTAGGTTTTTGTTCAAATGCGCACGCTGGTCCAACTCATTCGCTCGATAGGCCGTATTAATCCCCCAGTGTAAACAGACACAGATTCCGAGGACTACCCGACAACAGCTGCTTAATCCCCGAGATTGCTTTCTTCGTCCGAATCGGCTCCACTTTAATCGAAGATCCCAACTTCGGATGGCTTGGCTTGGATCCCTTCGGCAATGGCATAACCCACCTAAAAAGTAATTAAGTTATCTTCCTTATCAACCTATAACTTAATCACCTTATTTTCCCTTCTCACCCAGACAAAGCCCCAACCCACCACTCCATCTTCATCCCATCCCCCTACTCTCTATGATTAACTATTGGCTCAATAGTTAATCATAGAGAGTAGGGGTAAGACCTATCCGGATATTGCTAGGTGGTGAGGTGAGATTATCTCATACCCTCTTGGAAGTCCCCTTGGAATCAGTACTTCGGGGAAAATATATAAGATCACACAGAAATCTGAAAGTCTCTGATGTTGAAGCATTTTAGCAAGGGGGATGAAATAATCTCCCACCACCATATTGCTATAGATGATAGGAAAGATCACTTTTGCAGGAAAGTCAAAAAGATTATTGATAAAGTAAATGCAATAAAAACCTAAAATGTATAAAGTAAAATCATTCTAGTGCTATTTGTATTTGAATGTACCCTAAATCATCAAAGATGCTGCGGAGCTACTATTTTGTGCGTCTTCATCTAATCCAAGACTTGTTTTATTGATAGTTTATAAATAAAAATTACTGGGTCAGTTCATTCCCATCTACATCAACCTGATGAATAATTTGGGAAGAGTGAATTCGCCATTTCTTGTAGTACTCGGAAACATCATTACGATGGATTTTTCTAGGTTCGACTACACATCCAATTGCTCTATCTTTTATGAAATCAAAATCACCACTCAATAGATCTGTAAAAAAGGATAAGGCTGCCTGAGTGGCCATCCCAGTAATTCCGCCAATCCAAATAACATTGTTATCCAGATTAAAAATACTCTTTGAAATTATTACAAACCCTGCATGTGGATGATCATTTGAATGTGAGCCAAAGTAAGTTTTATTATTAGAACCTCCCGCAACTACTGGCTCAGTACATCTGCCATCAGGCGTCATAGAAAATTTTAACGGTTCAATGACATGATTCAACAGAGCTGCATAAAGATTGATAGTTCCAGATCCAACAACAATAACATTTCGATCCGTGACTAAGTCAGCAGTATCTTGCCATTCATCAATTCCTACTTTTAGATCTAGTTTATTGATCTTTGATAATGCTTCTATTAAACCAACCGTATCACTAGTTGCAGCACTCGTAAGCAGGCCTCCTCTATCTCTATTTGTCTCTCCTAAAATAACTGCCCATTTACTCCTTACGCCTGACATACATTCTTGCAAATCTTTTAGTGTTATGTCAGGCCGTAGATATCCCCAGTTTAAGAAGCATAATGCAGGTATGGCATCTTTTTGGTTTAGCGTAAAATGTCTAGCTAACTTTTCTTCTTGAGGGTTTAAAGCACGGTGTTCAAGAATATAACGGTCTGATTCTTTGGTTGGACGAAACAACCTTTCTATAAGTACTAGTTTGCTATAAACAGAGTTTGATACTGCAATGCGACCAGTGGGACACTCTTTTTGCAATTCAAGTGCAGTTCGTAATCCCTCAGATCCCCCTACTTGTCTCTGATCATTAGGAATATCGCTTAATTGCGTATCTTCACTGTTAAGTGCAATGCCAATACGCACAAACAATGGCGTATTTCTAAGCACTTCGTTTTTTATATTTAGATGCTGCAGATGTTCCAGAAATCTTAACGAAGCAAAAGCAGCTTCCTGTGGATCATCATATAAATATATTCTACAGTTACCTTCGCATAGCCATTCATGACCACCAAAGTTTTTACAAAATATTTTCTCTGAAATCTCTGCGAAATCTCTCATAAATGCTTGATATGAGACATCTGCATTCACTAGGGTTCGAAGCTGTTCAATATGGGAAATATCCATATTTACAATTGTCTCCGGCACTGACCTCATCAACTGCTCTCCCAGTTGTAAATTAGCTGTAGCAATCTTGAGTCGATATCCTAAATCTTCCATCACAAATATTTGTGGTGTCATTTCAGGAAATTTTTCTCTTGCTTTGTTACTAACATAATGATGCAAATCGCCAGTAGTAATTACATTATCAGCATCTATATCTGCTTCACCTGTGCGAATACCCTCCACCAAATGATGAGTATAAATCGACAACCGTTCTCCAGTTTCATGAAATGAATATTCTGTTGAGCTTGATGATGTCAGTACTACTCGACCCTCTGCTATCAGTTCTCTTTCTATATCCAATTTCCCATCATCAAGAAATCTTCTATTACCAAATGCTCCACTAAAACAGCAATCTAAAATTATCACCTGCTTTTTGGCCTTACAGGAATTCAGCCAATCATTCACAGATTGAGCAGCCAGTGCTGTTGAGGTTAATAACTTATTGCCTTCCTTTTGGCTTGTCTTTGCAGCAAAATAGAGCTGTAGTTGGAAATCTTTTACACCATGCCCAGTTATGTAGAGTAAGACAAAATCATCTTTCTGGCGACGTCTTAGCCAAGTTTCAATTTCCTCTCCCATCTCCCCATGAGTAGGGTCTTCCAACAAGTCTACCTCTTCAAAATTACCCATCGCTGGGTTGAGTAATACTTCTTGAAGTTCTCTGAGATTATTGTGAGGAAATCTTCCGAGATGTTTGAATGATGTGTAATCTGCTGTACCAATCAATAAAGCAACTCGTGCCATTAGCTCAATTGCCCCTTCGCAATCACCTTTACCTTTATTTTCTGAATATCAGCAATTCGTTCCAAGGCAGCGACTTGAGCATCTAATTCCTGATTAGTTTTGTACTTTAACTTAACTGTACGACCTGCTTCCTCATATTCTAGTTCTAGAAGATGGGCAGAAAATATATTCAAAAGCCAATCTAAGACCTTTTTGAAATTTGCAAATTTAATTTCTGCTTGTAGAAAACCCAGGTCAAATCTCCCATCTACAGACAAAGCACCCCGCGGTATTTGATCAGCACGAACCAGTGATGCTCCATCTGAGATTTCTCCCAATTCATCGACAAGCCTTAGACTGTATGCCTCTAAATGTTTCGACTCCAACTCCAGATCAGACTGATTAATATCGATTAGAACTTGCATGCGAGTGCTACTTACAAGGCTGGTACATCCCCCAGTCTAGTAGATATCAATGCTCCCAATATATGCTCAAAGGTAGCGAGGGAGTATAACAGTCCTCATCTCCCTAGTGAAAATCCTTCTTGTCTTATTGAATAACTAATCTGTTGCTCCACTGACCGCACACTCGCATTAATCCGTTGATAATCATCAGCTCTAACATCCAACTGCCGCACCTCCAAAATTCCACCAGACTGCCTCATATCAATGGTCTGAAAAATTGGCTGCTCCATATCATTACGGAATAGTCTCACCCGTTGACTTTCAGACTCAAATCGATAGCGTTGGCCTTGAAAGACGCGCACACCATCTTCCTCAACCCCAAACCGATCTAAAATCTTCACACAATTGGCATACAACCCATAAGCCAACTTCAGCTGCTGCAATCGGTCCTGCACATCAGGTTCTTGTAAATGCACTACCTTCTCCCGCATCAACTGAGTCTTGGGAGCTTCATCCCACTGTTGATAAATATCCTTCTCCTGCTGCCGCTCTTGCAGCTGTCCCTGCAACTGACGTAAGGTTCCCTCCACATACCCCAATTGTTGTCTAGATTCCTGCAACAGTTGTCGCTTCGCCTCAATAACCTCTGGCCTTTCTCCACCCCAATTAAACAAAGACCGCTGTGGCGTCATCTCCTCTAGCTCTTGCTGCTGTTCTCGACAAGAAACCACCAAATCAGATCGCTGCTCTGCCATATACCTCACCTGCCACTGTAGGTCCTTACCTACTTCAGGATCAGGGGGTTCAGGATGGGCTTGCTGTAGCCATGTCTTCACGTCCCGCTGCAACATCAACAACTCTGCATCCCTCTGTGCTGAAAACGTTGGCTCTGTAACCACCAAATCCTGAGCATTCTCCTGCCCCCTCGACCGTTCAGCACTCAATCCCAATGCTTGCCGGTCTACAGTCACAATCTCTAGCTCAGTTTTGGCTCTAGAGAGAGCTACATAGGTCTGCTCTTTCCCTGGATTCTGCCCCGGTGCCCAGATCGCTTCCTGGGCCGTCCATCCTTGAGCTGCATGAACCGTCCGGCAATAGGCATAGTCCACATGCACCAGCTGGTCAGACATTAACGTCTCGAACTTCCCTCGCGTATTAATCGAGATCGTCCCGTCCTGATTGAAAGAATCAATCGTCAACAGCTGACCATTGATCTGCCCCCACTCCCGATGATTCCGGGTAAACCTTAATCGGTCCCCGACCCGTAACTCCAACTCTTGAGTAGAAAAGACCTCTCGGTCTTTGTATTTATCCAATAAACAATCTTTAATATCACCAAAGCGATCTTGCAGTTGCAGCTGGTCTCCTGTAACTTCAATCACCCGATAGAAAGGTTCAGAAAATCGCTTCGTAGACCGTCGAAAACGCACCACATCTCCAACTTCGTAGTTGTAAGCCTGGGAGATCGCCTGCTTATCTAATTTCTTCGGATGCAGCATCTCTATATCTTGGGCTTCAGCTCCCAAGGTTTGACGGTCAATATAAGCTGACCGAATCAAATTAGTGATGTCTCGCCGGTCCTGATTCGTATCGCAGATGATTAGTGTCTGTACCTGTCGCTCATGGGGTCGGGATAGATATCTCTGGGCTACTCCATGATTGCGAGTCTTCAATATCGGAATCTCTTGTACACAGCCATGACTATCTAATAGCTCTAGCGCTGTCTGAGTCTGTTGCTCTGCTGCTAGGTCTACGGCTTCCTTTAACTGCGGGGTCACCTGTCGCAGATTCTCATCAATGGTTACGGTCTTGAGCTGAGAACGCTCCTGCAATAATCGGAAGGGTGCGCCTGCTTGCACTGCATTCAATTGCTTTATATCTCCCACTAAGATCAATCGGCTATTCAGGTCTTTAGCTTTCTCAATCAAGGCCACCATTTGCTGAGTGGAGAGCATTCCAGCTTCATCAATCACTAAAGTTTCTTCTCGTTGCAGCTGCTCATTCGGCATCAACAGGTAACGGTCTACTGTACCTGATACCATCCCAATTTCTTGCCCCAATACTTCCGCTGCTGCTGCGCTGGGCGCTAGCCCTCTCAATTTTGATTGAGCAGTGTTGTCTAAAGCCCCTCTAAAAGCAGATAAGGTATAGGTCTTTCCTACTCCAGCATTGCCTTGTAATAAAGTAATCAGATCTGTACTTATTCCAAGATGCAATAACCCATTTGTTTGACCAGTATTGAGATTCTTCTCTGCTGAGGTTGCTCTCACCTGTTCCGGTGTTATCAAAGCAGCTTTAGAATCTCGACCTTCATTAGCAGAATCCAGAATTATCTGCTCTCGATGAATTGCTCTATGAGTTGTTAAGCGACCATCTTCTGTAGGAATTAATTCCTGAGACTGATCTAATGCTTGCTCTATCTCTATTGGTGAATAAAAGGCTTGAGCATGGCGTAGACAATCTTGTAATAATCTAGGTCGTGAAACAGCTACTTGTTGTGCTGTAGCACTCTCAATTGCATCATCAATGACTCTCTGGATACTGCCAGGATGTGCAGTTTGCTTATAAGCTTGCTCTAACTCTTGATGGGGCTGGGGATGAATAATGTTGAGTTCAGTACTAGTTTTTTGCCAGTTCTGTCGCTGTAGATCACGATCTGCTGGAATTAGTTTATGCACCTTCGCGACTCGACTGTCTAAACAAGCTATCTGCTTTTGATGCTCTGTTGCTTGTTCAATCGGAATATTCTGTTGCTCTAAGTAAGCTCGGATATCTTGCCGTCTGCTGCTAAAAGACTCTAGTTGTTCTGGTTCATAGCCTTGGATTTCGAAGGTATGGTCACCAGTCCAGTCAATCTCAAAGTCTTGCTTCTGTAGTTGACGAGCAAAGGTATGGTCATAGTAAGCACCGATAGTCTTCTTCTGGTTAAAAAGCTCTCGACTATCTAAAGTTCTTGATTTCCCATCGGCACATAGGGTCTGATTGAGAATCACAACATGGGTGTGTAGCTGTGGTTCTTGGTTGCGGTTATCATCATGTTCAAATAGGGCAAACTGTCCTTGCTTGGTTTGCTCACTGATGACTTTCCTCTGTTGTTTGACTTGGGCAAAGATGCAGTGCTCTTCTATATAGTTGACAGTTGCATTGACGGCTTGGCGATGGGCCTCTAGTACTCTTTGATCTTGATCTACTAATCCCTTGATAGATGCAGACTTACTAGCTGACAGGGTAATATCCCATCCGGCCCTACTATTCTTTTGCTGTCGTCTTAAAGCTTTATTGTTGCTGTCTTTGCCATGACAAGCTTGTTGCCATTGCTCAGCGGTGATGCTTCCGGTTAGATTTTGGTGTTCTGAGAATTGTCCTTGCCATTGGGAGTTCTCTAGTCCATCCCCTTGACTGTAGTAATTATCCTTAGAGTGATAGGTCTCTAAGGCTTTAGCATTCATCGGTTTGCTGATGCTAGCAACCATATGGTCTTTGAGATCTATAGTTTAGGATTCTTTAGGTTTACTAACTATCAGTAAGTTATGTGTAATTTATTTCTTTACGGGGTTTATTGATTGTACTTGATTCCTTCCTACTGCCGCGTAGCGGGTAAGTCTGAATCACTCTTTGTGATTGTTTGTAAATGACTAGGTTTGTTCTTCAGGTTTCTCTAAATTTCACTGTAGGATGCAAGTATGATCC